>JACROI010000005.1 GCA_016214465.1 Candidatus Magasanikiibacteriota bacterium | reverse complement strand
CACCATGGCCGGCGCCCTCATCGGCCTGCTTTTGCTTTTGAGTTCGTATGTTTTGCTCTATACCATTAATCCTAATTTGGTGAATTTGAAATTGCCGCAAGTGTATATGGTGCGTCCGGCAGAATTGATTGATATGGCGGATGGAGAGCCGTGCTGGGAAAAAGGCGTGGAAAACGCGGCTTGCGTGGGGTTAGGAGCGCCAAATGAATATGTGTGTCGCCCCATTCACAAAAATGGACAGCTAATGGATTTGGTCTATAGTGAAATATCAATTATTATGACATTGGCAATACCAATTCCAGGAGGGTCAATCGTTGGAGCAAAAGTTGGAGAGTGGGTGGTTGGCGGAGTAAGTAAGGCAGTTGGAAAATATGTCGGTTATTTTTTTAAGGCACCGGCTGGGAAATTAGTGAGCATTTGGGGCAAATATTTTCCAGAAGCGGCTTCCAAAGGAACTCAATTAAGTTTAGATTTTATAGGAACAGCGGCAAAAAAGGATACTACATGGATTACAACTAAAAAAATAGCACAAGCAGTATTTGAAACAGCCAAAGAAGGGAAGATGGCTGTGGCTAAAATAGGAGCATTAGGTCCAACTGTTGGAGCCGGAGCTTTGGCCGGTTCAGTGATAGTACCTGATGAGATTTATGATTTGTTGTATGGTAACGGTGAAAAAGGCTATCCTGGAATTTGCGAAAAGAATAACAAATTGCCGGAAGGAATGTTCTGTAATGCTTTGGTGAAACCGTCGGATTGCGCCAGTGGGTCCTGTGTGAAAGTGGTTGAATGGAGTGGGTGGGTAACTAACATGGAAATCGGAGTTTGTTCTTCTGGCGGTGCTGGTAATCCGTGTAATGTGGTGGAAGATTGCGGCACAACCGGCGGACCATTTGAATGTTTATATAATGAATGCACCGATTTTACATTTGGACGGACTTGCAAAGAAGACAGCCAGTGTAAAAATAATTTGAAGTGTTTAATGGGTGGTGATGGCAAAAATCGTTGCAAGAGTGAAGAAGCGGCCGGGCTTGGCGGATCATGCCAAACAGCAAGCGGAAATAGTGATGAAGGAAGGTGCCAAAATGGTTTAGATTGTTTGGCAACACCATCAGTAATGAGCGAGCCTTACAGTGTTTGCACTGATCATAAAATTGGTTCTCCATGTTATAAAGATGAAGATTGTTCTGAAAATTTTGTCGGTTGTTTAGGGAGTAAATTAGAAGGCCAAGGCCAAAACCAATTTGTGGCTGGTAAGTGTCTTTATGGATATTTCAACGCTGATTATAGTAAACAGAGTATAAAAGTTTCCTCCAGTAATGTTTCTGATGTCAGTTTAGAAAATAATGGTTGCTCGTATGATAGTGATTGCCCATTTGCGAAGTGTTGGGAAACATACAAAGGATATAAAATTTGTGCAGGTTATTAATTTATGTCCCATCTCATCATCCGCGGAGCGCGCGTGAACAATTTAAAAAACATCAACTTGGAAATTCCCAAAAACAAGCTCGTGGTCATCACGGGCTTGTCTGGTTCGGGCAAATCCAGCTTGGCTTTTGACACCATCTATGCCGAAGGCCAGCGTCGCTATGCCGAGTCCTTGTCGTCTTACGCGCGGCAGTTTATGGAAATGCAGGATAAACCGGATGTTGATGAAATCAAGGGTCTTTCGCCCACCATTGCCATTGATCAGAGGTCAATCACGCACAATCCGCGTTCCACTGTGGGCACAGTCACGGAAATTTATGATTCTTTGCGTTTGCTATTCGCACGGCTCGGGCGGGTAAAGTGTCCTGATTGCGGTGAATTGGCCGAGCGCTACACTTCAGGCGAAATCGTGGAAATTATCAGAAAAATGGCGAGTGAAGGCCGCTCTTTGCGAATTCTCGGCCCGATTTTGCATTTAACTAAAAATCCCAGACAGCCGATTGAAAAAATTGTGGAGGATTCCAAAGCCCAGTTGGTGCGGTACAATCGGCAATATTTTACGCCGGAAGAATTTTTTGGTTCAGTGCATAAGCCGCAGATTTTGGAGGATTTGGAAATTGTCACGGCGGAAATCAACGGTCAGAGATTTAGCAACTTGGTTAAGGCAGTGGAAGACGCGTTGGAATTGGGCAATGGAATTTTAATTGTTGATTTTTATCAGGAAAAATCAAAAGAAAAAAATAAACGGGACTTATTATTGTCTACTGTTTTGCGCTGTCCCAAATGCGGCCGGCGTTTTCCGGCATTGGAGCCGCGCAGTTTTTCATTTAACAGCCCGCACGGAGCGTGCTCCAAGTGCACCGGCTTGGGTATTACTTTGGAAGTTGACCAGTCGTTAGTCATGCCAAATTTGCGTCTGACTTTGGCCGAGGGAGCGATTCAGCCATGGATGCGCATTACCGGCAATCAGACATGGTATTTGCGGCTCCTGCAAGCAGTAGCCGAGGCCAAAGGATTTTCCACGGAAACGCCGGCGCAATCATTGCCTAAAAAAATAATTGATTTGTTAATGAATGGCACGGGCAAGGATACATATAATGTTGATGGCAAGGAAACATATTTTGAAGGCGTGGTTGAAAATTTGGAAAAGCGGCATCGCGAAACAAATTCCGATTATGTGCGCAAAGAAATTGAGGATTATATGCGCGAAAAAGTTTGTTCTTTGTGCCATGGAAAAAGGTTGAAAGGGGAATCATTGGCTGTTGATGTGTTTGGCAAAAATATCAGCGAAATGGGTGAATTGTCAGTTGACGATATGCTGGTTTTTTGGGCTGATGTTAGTAAACGCGCGAAAAATAACAAAGATACATTGGTGGTCGGGCCGATTGTTAAAGAAATCAGTAAGCGATTAAATGATTTGGAGCAGGTTGGGTTGGACTATTTGACATTGGATCGTTCAATGGCTACATTGTCCGGCGGCGAGGCGCAGAGAGTTCGGCTTTCCACACAACTTTCCACCGGCTTGACCGGCGTGATTTACATTTTGGACGAGCCGTCAATCGGATTGCATCCTTGCGATATGGATAAATTGATTAAGACATTGAAATCACTGCGCGATTTGGGCAATTCCGTGATTGTGGTGGAGCATGATGAAACCATGATGCGCCAGGCGGATTATGTGGCGGATATTGGCCCGGGCGCCGGAATTTATGGCGGAGAAATCGTGGCGGTGGGTACTCCAACGGAAATTATTAAAAATAAAGAGTCCTTGACAGGCAATTATCTTTCCGGACGATGTAAAATTGAGTCGCCGGCCAATCCTCACAAAGGCAGCGGCAAGAATTTGGAAATCAAAAAGGCCTCGGCTTTTAATTTGAAAAATGTTGACGCGAAAATTCCTTTGGGAAAACTAGTGTGCGTGACCGGCGTGTCCGGTTCGGGCAAGTCAACTTTAATTATTGAAATTTTGAGCAAGGCCTTGGCGCATCATTTTTACCGCGCCAAGGATTTGCCAGCCAGCCACCAGTCCATCAAAGGTTTGGAAAATATTGATAAAGTAATCACTATTGATCAATCGCCGATTGGCCGCACTCCGCGTTCAAATCCGGCAACATATACCGGCGTTTTTACAGCTATTCGCGATTTGTTCACCGAGGTGCCGGAAGCCAAAATGCGCGGTTATGACGCCGGCAAATTCAGTTTTAATGTGAAAGGCGGCGGTCGTTGCGAGGCCTGCTCGGGCGACGGTTATGTGCGGATTCCAATGCAGTTTTTAACTGATGTTTATGTTGAGTGCGAAGAATGCGTTGGCAAGAGATACAATCACGAGGCCTTGGAAATTCATTATCAGAATAAAAACATCGCTGATATTTTGGATATGACCGTGGCTGAAGCGCGGCAGTTTTTCAAGCATGTTTCTTCCATAAGCGAAAAGTTGCAGATTTTGGCAGAAGTTGGGTTGGGCTATATCAAACTCGGTCAGCCAGCTACAAAACTGTCTGGCGGCGAAGCACAAAGAGTAAAGTTGGCTACCGAGTTGTCGCGCCGAGCCACAGGACGCACTTTGTATATTCTGGACGAGCCCACCACTGGCTTGCATTTTGAAGATATTAAGCAATTGATGAAGGTTTTGAATTTTTTGGTGGATAAAGGCAATACGGTTTTGATCATTGAACATAATATGGATGTGATTCGCGGCGCTGATTGGGTGATTGATTTGGGTCCTGGCGGCGGTAAGCGCGGAGGCGAAATTGTAGCTGAAGGCGCGCCTGCCAGTTTGGTGAAAATTAAAAAGAGTTTGACAGGACAATATTTGAAGAAATAATTTCACAGAAATTAAAATGTCCCCGATTTGGGGACATTTTTTTACTTTTTTATTTTTTTTACTTCTTTTAACTTTTTATTTGGATCTCTTAAAAAGTATAATTTGGAGCGATGAACTTTGCCTGTTCTCACTATTTCAATTTTGGCGATCATTGGAGAGTGCAGAGGAAATATTTTTTCCACGCCAATGCCTTCGGAAATTTTGCGCACGGTAATGGTGGATCCGGCTTCCGAGCCATGCTTGCGAGCAATCACCATTCCTTCAAAAATTTGTATGCGTTCCTTAATTTCACCTTTGGGCGTTTTTTCTTTAATCTTTTGATGAACCTTTACGGTCATGCCTGGTCTGATTTGGGCTGATGTTTCCAACATATATAATTTGAGTTTAAATTTAATACTTTCTACTCTACACTTTTGCCTTTATTTTGTCAAGAATTATTTGGGTAATTTCGTCTATTTTAAGATTGGTAGTGTTAATCGTGAGGTCATAGTTTTCCAATTTGGTGTAGTCAATTCCGTAATATTGAAGATAGCGTTTTTTATCGCTGGCCAGTCGTTGAAGCACAGCTTGTTCAGCTTCAGATACGGAGTTTATTGGTTTTTCATCTTGGCGCTCGGCGCGATTTTTTAAAGTTCGTTCAGCCGCTGTTTTTACATCAACTGAAAGGAAAATTTTAAAAGAATCGGGAATAAAATACCAACTCAAACGGCCTTCAAAAATGAAATTGTCTTTTTCTTTCCCCATTTGAGTTTGGATTTCATCCGCACGCAGATCAGTCCAGTCCTCTTTTTCACCCAAGGCGTTTAATTCGTCAATGGTTATGCCACGCTCCATGGCCATTTGCCCGCGCAAATCGCCCATGGAAAAGTATTCATAGCCGAGCTTTTTGGCCAATAGTTTACCTATGGTGGATTTTCCAGAGCCGGGCACGCCGCTGATTGTGATAATCATATATTGAAAGAATCCGGCAGAGGCGATGTAAATGTTTTTTCTTCACCGGTCAAATCTTTAAAAGTTATTTTATGCGCGTGAAGCAGCATCCGTTCCGATTGGATTGCTTTGTAGCTTTTTGATTGATACATCGGGTCGCCGATAATAGGATGATTAAGAGCGAAAAGATGCACGCGGATTTGGTGAGTACGGCCGGTCTGCGGCATTATTTTTACCAAAGCTCTATGCGGAAGTTGTTTTATCACTTCATATTCGGTGATAGCTGTTTTATCATTCTCATCAACAATCTGGGAATTGGGCCGCGCGGCCATCTTGCCGCCATCTTCCGAACGCCCGATTGGGAAATTTATTATGCCATAATTACTCGGCATTTTGCCATAGGCCCAACCGTAGTATTCTTTTTTTATCAAGTGTTCGCTAAATTGCCCAACCGTAGTATTCTTTTTTTATCAAGTGTTCGCTAAATTGTTTTTTTAAATGTTCAAAGGCTGTTTGTGTTTTGGCAACAATCATTATACCCGAGGTTTCTTTATCCAAGCGATGCACAATGCCAGGTCGCAGTTCCGGTTTGTCGCCGATTTTGATAATGCTCGGATATTTTTTAATAAGCCAGTGGACAACAGTCGGCTCTTGATCAAGTAATTTTTCATCGCGCGCGTGCGTTAAAAGTCCGGTTGGTTTGTCAATTACGAGAAAATCATCGTTTTCAAAGATAATTTGAGGCAATGGAATTTTTCGTTCGTCATTGCGAGCCGCAGGCGAAGCAATCTTTTTTGGCTCAAACACGAGATTGCTTCGTTGCTTCACTTCTCGCAATGACACTTCATCGCCTTTTTTCAAAAAACGATGCACTGATATCTTTTTTCCGCTCACGGTAACCGCGCCGTCTTTAATCATTTTCTGAATTTGTGAACGCGAAGACCCTGGCATTCGCGCGGTTAAAAATTTATCCAGTCGCGTGTTGCTGTCTTGTTCTTCAATTTTAAATGTTGGCATAAAGATATTTTTTTGCCTCGTTTTTGTTCTTGATTTGACCTGACAACTGAGCTTCGCGCATTTTTTCAATAAAAACGCCGATCGGCGGTCCTGCCGGGATTTTCAATATTTTCATTATTTCATTGCCATTCAAAAGCGGTGGTGGAAGCATGTCTTTTTGGCGCAGATTTTTTGGCAGTTGTTTTATTCTTTTAATCAGTTGCGGCAAGGAGCCGAGCGACGGCTTGCCTTTGACAAACGAAGCCATTTGGTCAACATAAATCAATTTCAAAAGATTTCCACCGGGATTTTTTGGATTGAAAAAATATTTTTCAATCGTGCGGTTGGTGAATTTTTCCGGCTCGCCATGCACTGTCAAAAGGTGATGAATAATCATCCAGCTGATTTTATCCAAGTCGCATTGATAATTCGGCACGGAATTAAAACGCAATCGTTCGCCGATTTTTTTAAACAACTTCGCGCCGACAGTGTCGTGTTCATTAGTACGGATTCTGTCCACCCCGTCTTTGGCCGGCGTTTTAATGGTATATGGTTTGCCAATATCATGAAACAGCACGCCCAAAATCAGTTCCGGAGATAAGATAGGTTCTTTGATAATATGCTTAGGCAAGATTTTAAGAAATTTTTTGTAAGCCGACGTGGTGAGGTTTTGTAAAGCAATGCGGGTATGTGTCCAGACATCGCCCTCGGCGTGAAATTCTTTGGGTTGCGGACAATTTCGCATTTTCAATAATTCCGGCATCAGATATTTAAAAGCGCCCGAGGCCTCCCATAAATCCAGTGCCTTCGCAGGATTGCTCACCAGCGATTTGATAAACTCTTTGGCTATCACTTCAGCCGGTATTGTGCCATTGGATATTTTTTTCATCATTTTGACCAACGCCGACCAAGTGTTTTTTTCAATGGAAAAGTTCAGTTGCGCGGCAAAACGAAGAGCGCGGAGCATCCGTGAGTAGTCCTCTTTAAATCTTTCTTCCGGTTTCCCCACGGTTTTAATAATTTTCTTTTTCAAATCCATCTGGCCGTCAAAAGGGTCAATCAATTTTTTTTCCGACATTTCCAAAGCCATGGCGTTAATTGTAAAATCGCGGCGTTTTAAATCCTCTTCAATAGGTAAGCGCCAATCAGATTGCGTTTCAACATCTTTGTATCCTCCTGTGCCCCAAGCATGTTCGGTGCGGGGAAGGGCGATATCTAGAGTTAGTGTTGATTTTTTTGGAGTGAATTTAAACACGCCAAAACGACGACCTACCAAATTTACTTGGCCTTGGGTTGATAAAAATGCTTCCAATTTTTTAGTTGGCACACCAGAAACCACAAAATCATAGTCTTTACTTTCCCGTTTTAAAAGCCAATCGCGCACAATGCCGCCAACCAGATAAATTTTGGCTTGCGGAAATTTTTTAAGCAGGCGATTGGCAAATTTCAAGCCGACCTCGTTTTTTAGCGCGCGCCGCAGTTGATTTCGCAAAAGATTTATTTTTCGCATATGTGAAATTATTGTAGCAGATTTAGGCATTTTTGGCGAGTTTTTAGACCAACTTGAATTTATAACACAATTTTGTTAATATTAAGATAATTCGGGCATGTAGCTCAGCTGGTTAGAGCAGGCGACTTATAATCGCCAGGTCGATGGTTCGAGTCCATCCATGCCCATTTTTTTAAAGATAAGAAAAGCTGTCCGAGCGGGATGCTGGACAGCTGGTTACGAGGCGGCTGATTGGCCGACATTTTTGTTTTTGGACTGTTGCCGTCGATAACGGCGATAGCATGAGTGGCAACAGCCGAGAGAATATATCGGTCTATCAGTGTGCGGGCAGTTGGCCTGTGGTAGTCGTCTTTTGCACTTGCAACAGAGAGGTTCGCCGGTATTTGGCGTAAATCCGTATATCTCTCTATATTCGTGGCAACAAGCGCATCTGGCCCAGAGATAAGTAACATGTCGGCGGATAGTGTTAACGCACACCAGGCACAGCGCACGGCCATATTTAGTACGCATGTCCACCGACCGTTTTCGGTTGCACCAGAAACAGATCTCATGGCGCGATTCGTCTTGTTTCATGTTTCCCCCTTTCATCCGTTATGGATGATTTTGTTTTATGGGTCTGTCATCAAATGCCGTTTTCGGCTGCAATTTAAAATTTTGGCTACAAATTATTCAGAACTTCGTCGCCTTATACTGCGTATAGGGCTCCTCGCTCTTCATAATTTTCGCTCAAAATTTTGAAATTTCGCTACGAAAGAGCATTTGACGACAGACCCCTTATTATTTTTTTAATATTTTCAACCACTTCTTTTTCTACAGTCACCAAGTCCTTGTCTTTGATTGATATTTTTACTCTTTCTTTCGTGCCTTCTGGGTTGAATGGCTTTACGAGCGCATGCGCATCAAGTCCGCGATTTACCGAGATAACGCCTTCCACCATTTGATTGGTTTCATAAAGTAAAACAATAATTTTTGCCTCGGGCGCGTTCACAATCAGTTCATCAATTATTTCCGGCAGATCACTGGGCGTGGCTCCGCTGTTTAAAAAATCATGCTTGGTCAGGTTTAAAGAAACCAAACCCAGTTGGTTGTCGGTTTTCAAATGAGCCAAGGCTTGGCCCCATAATTTTAAAGTGGATAAAGTGCGATTGCGATACAAATTTTGCACAATTTCCTCGCGCCGCGCGCCAAGTTCCACGAGTTTGCCGGCATTATCCAGGGTTCGGGAATTCGTGCTCGGTGTTTTAAAACTTCCGGTTTTGACAATCATGCCGGTGAGTAAAAAAGTGGCGATTTCCGCGTCCATCTGTTCCAACGCGATTTGATTTAGTAATTCAAAAACAATTTCGCAAGTGGAGCTGGTGGAAATTTCCACTAAATTTATCTTGCCAAAATGTTCATTGGCAGGATTGTGATCTATATTGATTGTCGGCGTGCGGACAAAAAGTTCGGTGTTATTTTCATAAATTTTTCCCAGTGACGCTAAATCCGGCGAGTCCAAAATTATAATAAGGTCAAATTTCAAATCAGTAGCCGCTGTTTGCACATCAGCGCGGTTGATCAGCCCGCCGCGCGGAGTAATGTAAATATACAAATAGCCGTCCTTCACATCATAACTTAATGTTTCCAATTTATTTTTGGTTACATCAACTTTGATAATGAATTTTTGTAAAGGTGAAAGTTGCGGTTTGATATTCTGAATAGTCGGCAAAAATTTTAGCGGGCCGGGTATGGTAAAAGAATCACAAGCAATTTCCACCTGTTTGCCCTGCTTTTGCAGAATTTGCGCCAATGCCAAAGCCGCCGCGACCGCGTCCCCATCTCCATTTTGACGAAACGAAATGAGAATTTGTCTGCTGCGATTAATGGCCTCCTGTATCTGCTGGTTCAAGTTTAGGGCCATAAAGTGAATATGCTATCATATAATAGGCGGGAAAACTTGTCAACAATGGAGAAAGAAGGTAAAATATCTGTACATTTCATTATGGAATTATCTAAAAATTTCAACCCTGGCGAATACGAGCAGAAAATCTATAAAAAGTGGGAAGAGGGCGGATTTTTCGCGCCTGATTTAAAGAGCAAAAAAAAGCCGTTTTGCGTGATTATGCCACCGCCCAATGCCAACGGCTCTTTGCATGTTGGGCATGGAGTTGGCATTACTTTGGAAGATATTATGATTCGCTATCATCGGATGAAAGGCGAGCCTACTTTGTGGCTGCCAGGAGCTGACCATGCCGGGTTTGAAACGCAAGTGGTGTATCAGAAAAAATTGGAAAAAGAAGGGCGAAACTGGTTTCACATTCCGCGCGAGGAGTTATACAAAGAAATTTCGGATTTTACTTTGGCCAATAAATCAGTGATGGAAAATCAACTGCGTCGTTTGGGCGCGTCGTGCGATTGGTCGCGGGAGATTTTTACTTTGGACGAGAGGATTATTAAAATTGTTCTTCAAACTTTTAAAAAATTATCTGATGATAGTTTGGTTTATCGAGGGGAGAGGATTATTAATTGGTGCGTGAAACACCAGACAACTTTATCTGATTTGGAAGTAAAGCACGAAGAAAAAGACGGCACGCTCACGCATATCAAATATCAAATAAAAAATAGTGATAAATATATTATCGTAGCCACCACTCGTCCGGAAACAATGCTTGGTGATACTGCCGTGGCTGTAAATCCAAAAGATAAGAGGTATAAAAATTTGATTGGAAAAATTGTGATTTTGCCGTTGGTTGGCCGCGAGATTCCGATCGTGGCGGACGCGGCAGTGGAAATGGAGTTTGGCACCGGCGCGGTCAAAGTGACGCCGAGTCACGATCCGTTGGATTTTGAAATCGCCCAACGGCATAATTTGGAAAAAATTCAAGTGATTGGACAGGATGGCAAAATGACTGTTTCTGCCGGCAAGCAGTATGCTGGGCTGAAAGTCGAAGAAGCGCGCGTTAAAGTAGTGGAGGATTTGCGAGCGCGCGGTTTGATTGTGAAAGAAGAAACGCATAAACACGCGGTTGGTGTTTGCTATAAATGTAATCGCGTGATTGAGCCGTTGATTTTACCGCAATGGTTTATCAAAATGAAATCCTTGGCGGATTTGGCGATGAAAACTGTTGAAAAAGGCGAGGTAAAATTTGTGACCAAAAGATTTGAAAAAATTCTTTTTCATTGGTTGAAAAATTTGCGTGATTGGAATATCTCACGGCAGATTGTTTGGGGCATTCGGATTCCGGTGTGGTATTGCGCCAAGACTTGTCCGCTAATTGTGACAGCCGGTGAAACACCTAAAAAATGTCCGCATTGCGGCGGCACGGAATTGCGGCAAGAAACTGATGTGTTTGACACTTGGTTTTCATCCGGACAGTGGCCGTTTGCCGCTTTGCAAGCAACAGGTGATTTTCAGAAGTTTTATCCCACGAATGTTATGGAAACAGGTTGGGATATTTTGCCTTTTTGGGTAATGAGAATGATAATGCTTGGAAAATACATTACAAGCAAGGCGCCTTTTGAATATGTATATTTGCACGGCTTGATTCGCGACCAAGATCGCCAAAAAATGTCCAAGTCAAAAGGAAATGTGATTGACCCGTTGGGTGTGGTGGATTTGCACGGAGCGGACGCTTTGCGCATGGCTTTGGTGTTTGGTGTTTCAGCTGGCAATGATATTGTGATTTCCGAAGATAAAATTAGGGCGCATCGCAATTTCGCCAATAAAATTTGGAACGCTTCGCGATTTGTGTTAATGAATTTGGGAGATAATTTTTTTGAAAGTCATTGCGAGGAGTCGCAGACGACGAAGCAATCTTGTGCAACAGCGGGATCGTCACGCTTCCTGTCTGTCGGCAGGCATGGCGCTCGCGATGACGCAAGATTGCAGCCAGAGGATAAAGTAATTTTGAAAAAATTGTCAGAAATAACAAAAAAAGTGACTAAATATCTTGATAAATTTGAATTTCATCTGGCGGCCGAGGAAATTTATCAATTTTTTTGGCATGAATTTTGCGATAAGTATTTAGAAGAGGTAAAGGGCCGATTGACAGGTGCCATTGCGAGCGAAGCGAAGCAATCTCGTCGAGATCGCCACACCACGACATTTGTCTGGGCTCGCGATGACAGACAGGTCACGCAAGCTGTGTTATATAAAGTTTTAATTGATTCACTTAAATTGCTCCATCCTTTTATGCCTTTTGTCACCGAGGCGGTTTATCAGATGATGCCCAAAAAAGAAAAAGAATTTTTAATTATTGAAAATTGGCCCGTATGAAAATTAATACTGATAAAAATAAAGTTGAAGAATTATTAACGCGAGGAGTGGATGAAGTAATTGATAAAAGCCATCTTCGTAAGAAATTATTAAGTGGTAAAAAACTGCGGGTGAAGTTGGGCATTGACCCTACCAGTCCTAATATACACATTGGGCGTTCAATACCTTTGTTAAAATTGCGCGATTTTCAGAAATTGGGGCATCAGCTTGTCTTTATTATTGGTGATTTTACCGGCGTGGTCGGAGATACTTCGGACAAAGACAGCGAACGGCCGATGCTTTCCAAAGAAAAAGTAAAAGAAAATATGAAGGACTATATCAAACAGGCCGCAAAGATAATTGATATGGATAAGTGCGAGACGCGCTATAACAGCGAATGGCTGGCTAAATTAGGTTATTGGGAAATTAGCAATCAAGCTGATAGTTTTTCTTTGGCAGAATTTATCGCTCGCGAGAATATCAGACGCCGGTTAAACGCGAGCACCAGAGTTTCTTTGCGCGAATTGCTTTATCCGTTGATGCAGGGGTATGATTCAGTTGCCGTAAAGGCAGAGGTGGAGATTGGCGGCACCGACCAAAGATTTAATTTATTGGCCGGCCGGACTTTGCAAACAATGTACAAACAAGAGGCGCAAGATATTATTATGGGGCCATTATTGGAGGGTACTGATGGACGGAAAATGAGTTCCAGTTGGGGCAATACGATTGATTTGTCCGCGGACGCCAATGATATGTTTGGCAAAATAATGTCAATTTCCGATGATTTAATAATAAAATATCTTACTTTAGCGACCCGTGTGTCAATGGAAGCGGTTAAAAAAGGCGAGAAGGAATTAGCGAGTGGAAACAATCCACGCGATTTAAAGATTACATTGGCCTGCGAAATTGTGAAAATGTATCATTCTGAAAAAGCCGCTAAAAATGCGCGGGAATATTTTGTTAACACTTTTAGCAAACGGGAAACACCGTTGGATATTCCTGAAATTAAACCATCGTCCTATGATATTGTGACGGTTTTGGTTGAATCAAAAATTTGTTCCAGCAAAGGCGACGCGCGGCGGGTGATTCAGCAGGGCGGGGTGAAAGTAAACGGTAAAAAAATTTCTTCTTTTGCATTCAAAGTCAAAAAAGGCGATACGGCGCAGAAAGGCAGTCGATGGTTTGCGAAGATTTTATAATGGGCGATTGGTCGTTCGCTTGTTTTGATTTGGCAAAAAAGACAGACCGGAATTCGGCAGAAGTTGCCGCAGAGCTGGCAGGGCAAATTAAAAAAACAGATGTTCTGGAAAAAGCGCAAGCCATTGGGCCGTATGTGAATTTTTTTCTTAATGCCGGCGCTGCGGCAAAATTGGTTTTGTCGCAGATTATCAAACAAAAAAACAAATATGGCGTGTCGCAAGTGAAAAAACACGAAAAGATTTTGATTGAGTATCCTTCCAATAATACTCACAAAGAAGTGCATGTGGGACATTTACGCAACATTTGTATCGGCAACGCGTTGGTCAAATTGTACGAAGCGGCCGGAGCCAAAGTTATTTCAATAAATTACATCAATGATTTTGGCGTTCATGTGGCCAAATGTCTTTGGGGTTTGAATAATTTACAACAAGGTAAAAAAATATCGGTAAATAAACAAAAATGGCTGGGGCAGGTTTATGCCGAAGCCAGCAAATTTTTAGCCGATCATCCTGAGAAAAAAGAAGAGGTTGAAGAATATCTGCGCCAGTTGGAGACTAAAGACAAAAAAATTTGGAAATTATTTTTAACCACGCGCCAGTGGAGTTTGGATGGTTTTGTTAAAATTTTTAAGGATTTGGATGTTAAACACCGGACGACATTTTTTGAAAAAGATGTAAAAGATAT
>JACROI010000063.1 GCA_016214465.1 Candidatus Magasanikiibacteriota bacterium | reverse complement strand
CTTTTGAATGGACTCGGCTGTGGCCTTGTCCACGCCCTCTTTAATCATTTTTGGCGCGCCGTCAACCAATCCCTTGGCATCGGCCAAACCCAAACCGGTAACTTCGCGGACAACTTTAATCACCGCGATTTTGTTGGCGCCGGCTTCAACCAACTCCACATTGAAAGATGATTTTTCCTCTTCAGCCGGAGCGGCTGCTCCCGCGCCAACTGCCGCAACAGCGACCGGGGCGGCGGCGGAAACGCCAAATTTTTCTTCCAAGACCTTTACCAATTCGGCAAGATCCAAAACAGATAATTTTTCAATCTGTTCGACCAGTGCCTTGAATTTTTCAGGCACTTCTTTTTTTTGTTCATCAGACATATTATTTTTTTATTAAGATTTAGATTTTTGGTAAGCGTTAAGAACTTGCGCCAAACCGCGCAGATTGCCAACTAAAACATTGACCAGGCCGGAAATCGGCGATTGTAATGAACCGACCAATTTGGCCAGAAGCTCGGGCTTGCTTGGTAATTTGGCCAAAAAACCGATCGCTGTTTTGTCAACTGTTTTGCCTTCCAAAATACCGCCGAGGATTTTCAAAGCCTCGTGTTTTTTGGCAAAGTCAGCCAGCATTTTGGCCGGAGCGACCTCATCTTCCAATCCGCAGGCCATGGCGTAAGAACCATCCATACTGTCAGGATTAAAATCCAGACCGGCATCTTTCGCTGCCAAGCGAATTAATGTTTTTTTGGCCACACCATAGGAAATTTTTTGACCCTGGCAAAGCCGGCGCAGTTCAGTGATGTCTTTGACTTTCAAACCCTTAAAATCGGCAAAAACAGCCGACTTCATTTCTTTAAAAGTTTTTGTCAAATCAGCTACGATTTGCGTTTTCTCATCTCGTGTTTTTGGCATAAACAAGTATTAAAAAATCTGTGTTTTACCACAGAATCTACGGTTGGCTTCGACCTTAAAATGCCTTAAATTGACATTTTTAGCTCAAACCTCGGCAGGCAATTAAGGCCAAATCGGCCACCTGCTGTCTATGGTTATCTATAATTATACAGGATATGAAAATGGTGTCAAGCGCGTGCTTATTTCCCCTTCCGCTCGCTTTCGGACATCAACCGCCGCTTGGCTTTTTCAGCTGCTTCGGCCTGCGCCCCGCCTTTCCGTGTCATTCCATCCAAACTCCTTAATCTGTTATTTTGCGCCTGCTCTTGTTCAAATCTGGCGCGCAATTCTTCCAATGAAATCGGTCTGCCTTCGGTCATATAATTGTTGTGCCTTTAAATCTTTTTCCTCCAATCGCTTTTTCCACCTCTGTTAAATTTGTCCCGTCCATTACAATTACTTTTAATTTCATTTTTTCCGCTTCTTTGCTGGCCACAGGATCAAACGGCCAATTAGCGCCCGGACTCCATTTATCTCCGACGATTTTTCTATATCCGGCCCAAGAAATCTTTTCCAATTTTTTAGCGTCAGCAAACTTCTTTGGGTCTTTATCGCAAACATACTCTACATTGGAAAGATTGATTACTGTTTTCGCGCCATACAACTCCGCCAATTTTACCGCGTCATAATCAGTTGACCAACCAGGCTTCCATCCGGAACCGACTAAAATCTTTTCTGTCCATTGTAATTTATGAGTTGGATCTTTCACTACCACCGAATGCGCCCACTTACGAAAAATTGTGCGCATAAAATGCGCATTGAGACGCGTGGAATGTATGCCAATCCAATCAATATCTTCGGGCGTCAACTCTCCAATGCCCTTGGAAATGTCCTGATACGCGCGCGCCGTGTGCCCTCCTCCGCAGACAATGATAAATCGCGCGCCTTTTTTTACAAATTTCAAAATTAATTTTTTAAAACCCTTTAAAAATTCCAAGTTAAATCCGTCTTTTGGAATAATCAAAGAGCCGCCTAAAGATAAAACAATTATTTCATTTTTTCGCATATTAGCAAACCCTCTTTCCTTTTAATCCTTGACAATATCGCGCTTTTTCCTGCACAACCTCAATATTTTTCGCCACGCGGAAACGACTGGGCGTGCGATAAGCAGTCTTGCCGGGAGTGGATGTTTTGCGAGAATAATTTTTCATACTAAAATAATTTTCCGCCTTTTTCTTTTTCAATTTCTTCGTCTTCCTCATTATTTTCAAATTTCACCTTAATTTGCTTCACTTTCGCCTCAATATT
>JACROI010000040.1 GCA_016214465.1 Candidatus Magasanikiibacteriota bacterium | reverse complement strand
TCCGATTCCGATTTTTCCGCCGCCGCCGAATTTCGTATTTCGCTTTGCGAAATGCGCCGCAGAAAAATATGAAGTTGTGTTTGCCCCTCCCTCCCATGCGCACACAACAATTTTGCTCTCTTTGCTTGTTATATAATTGCTCTCCATAGACCAATCATATAACATTTGATAAACTTAATGCAAGAGTGGATAAACCCCTTATGAAAAACGAAGTTACACAATTCGGCAAAAAATTGAGAGAAGCCCGTCTCAAAAAGAAATTATCACAAGGAATGGTGGCAAAAACTTTGGGCGTTCACAGGTCATATATTAGCGGACTAGAACGAGGCATGAGGAACCCATCTCTCTTGACAGTCCAAAAGATTGCTAAAGCTATTGGAGTAAGTGCAAAAGATTTAATAGAATAAAATTATGGATAATTTTGAAAAACCACCAATAAATCCTTCAGAGCTTCAACCACAACCAGAAGCGCAACAAGAAAAACCTCGTAAGGATGTTGAAGCAGTAAAAGAAGCGCAAAACTTTTTTCGTTCTCTTGGACTCGCCGTGGAAAATGACGGTCTCATTACAAAAGAACCGACCGAAGAGCAGTTAGCAAAGTTGCGCGAATGGCATGAGCAAACACGCGACGGTGGAATTGATATGCCAACGGAAAAAGCATTTTACGAAAAAGTTTTGCTCGCTATTTCGTTATGGCGACAACAGGAGGGAGAAAAAACTAATTACCTTCTTGGGAAAGGTACAGGTGTTGAAGTTTCCTTGCGAGGAAATATTGCGGGCAGAATAAAACGTCCTATTGAATTTTCTTATAGATCGCATAGCGATTTTGAATTGTATGGGGTTGATTATGAAGCGGGAGAAAATGGAGCAAACATTGGTGGCAAGTCCGTATATGCGGAGCCATTTGTGAAAGTTTTTGGCAGTCAAGAATATTTCCCTGTTACCAAGACAAAAGGATTAAAAAATATTCCACCAACACTTTTACACGAGACAGCAGAAGTTGTAGATTTTGGCGGCGCGTCGGCGCTTGTCCCACAATTGGAACTATTGTTTTTAGATAAATATATGGCAAGGGAAAGTACGCCGCGTCAAGAAGGACATGACGCAGAATTACTTGCAAGACAATATGTTCTAGACCACGCAAAAACCCATCAATATTTGGACCAGCTTGTTATTGAACCGGCAGTCGCTCAAATTCAGGCGCAAACACAGAGAGATTATCAAGGACAGTTAGATAATATTAAAAGAAATATCGCGTTTACGCGGCGAGAATTTGAGGAAGAAGGAGTTGATCCCGCGCCACAAGATTTAATCGCAAGAATAAACGAGAGGATACAATCAATGCTTGATATTCACGGCACGAAAAAATCAATTTCTTATTCCGGTATCCGCCTGAATTTGTGGCAAGCGCTAACACCTGAGCAAATTGACGCCGAAGGAAATGTCGTTAACCAGGAATTTTTACAAGGATTAGAAGCGAGAGTAAAAGAAATGGAAACCGCCGCAATTGAAAGATATAAGAACAAACATCAAGAGTTAGATAAGCTCTTTGATGAAATTGATAATGAGTTTGCGGAAGGAAAAAAGGCAGGATAAAATTCAATGCGGCGCGCCAGTTTTACTGGCACGAAATTCGGCGGCGGAAAGCGAGGGCGGGCGAAGCCCGACGAGGACTTGTTTGGCAAGCAGGCGACGGTTCGGGTGTGCGAAGCACACAACAAATGGAATTTGTATCCAATTTTTTCCTGTGACGCTTTGCGGCACTACGAAGCCAGTTTTTAATCCCGCGCTTTACGGCCAAAGGCGACTAACAACAAAACTATGACAAAATATTTTCTCTACGCCAGAAAATCAACGGAAGACGAAGAACGCCAAGTGATGAGCATAGAAGCCCAGCTTGCGGAGTTGGGGGAATTTGCCAAGCGGGAAAATATTGAGATTGCCGAAACTTTTATTGAAAGTAAAAGCGCAAAGAAGCCCGGACGAAAAGTGTTCAATGAAATGATGAGCAAGATGCAGGAAAGTAAAACTCCGGCGGGACTTCTCGCATGGCACCCGGATCGTCTCGCCCGCAATAGCGTTGATGGCGGTTTGATAATTTACTCCATAGACACACAAAAGATTGCTTCTTTGCGCTTTCCCACGTTTTGGTTTGAGCCAACTCCGCAAGGGCTTTTTATGCTTCAAGTCGCCTTTGGCCAATCCAAATACTATTCCGACAATTTGTCAGAAAACGTAAAGCGCGGGATTCGCCAAAAACTCAGGCGGGGCGAATGGCCCGGACTTGCGCCGTTTGGATATGTGAACAATCCCAAAACCCGCACGATAGAACCCGACCAAATGAAAGCAAGGATTATTAAAAAAGCGTTTGAGGAATACGCGCAAGGCCGCCACACACTTTTATCTTTAGGCGAACGCCTGAGTTTTTGGGGCGTGGTGAGCGGAACCGGAAAACCGCTTTGTAAAGCAACGCTCCAACGAATGCTGACAAATAAAGTGTATCTCGGCTTGATTATTCACAACGGCGAAACCTACGAAGGCGGTTTTCCGGCAATTGTTTCCAGAGCGACTTTTGAGAAAGTCCAAGAAGTGTTAAAGAACCGAGCCAAGCCGCGCCATTCTAAAAAGCGACACAACTTTCCATTTACCGGACTGCTCACTTGCGGCGAGTGCGGCGCGGCCATTACCGCCCAGTACGCGCATGGACACGGCGGAACCTACAAATATTACCGTTGCACCAAACGGCTTGGCTCGTGTTCGCAAAGATATTTGAGAGAGGATTTGTTAGTTGAGCAGATAAAAGACAAAATCTCAAAAGTCGCTCTCTGCGAAGACTGGAAAGAAAAAATGCTGGCGCAAGTGGAAGTCTGGGAAAAAGAGAATATCCAGTCTTCTCAATCTTTCGCCCAAAATCTGGAAAAGGAAATCAAGGACACCGAAACCAAACTTGATAGGTTGGTAAACATCTTTTTGGACGGAAGCATTGAAAAAGAAACCTATCTCGCCAAAAAGAATGAGTTTATCACCACCAAAACAGACCTCCAGCGAAGGAAGTCTGATTTTGGGCGAAAGGGAAACAATTGGATCGAACCTTTGCGCGAATGGATTTTAGCCGCTCACCACGCTGAAAAACTGGCATCGTCAAACGAATTTGATGAAATCAAATCGTTTGTGGAAAAAATTGGAACGAACCACCGCCTGCTTGCCAAACAAGTCCTCGTCGGGCTTCGCCCGCCCTCGCTTTCCGCCGCCGAATTTCGTGCCAGTGAAACTGGCGCGCCGCCCATTTTCTAACTTGATTGTACAAAATTTTTATCTATAAAATCAAATGCTCTAACAAAATTGTCTTTTGTGGTTTGTGATAATTTATCAGCCGTGATATCTCCACTATTTACCTTTTCAAAAAACAATTTTGAAAAAATCATTTTGCGTTTTTGTCCCACCGCTTTTACCTTATCATTGCTTTTACCTACATTTGAATCAACAAGTTTCAAATCATCCGTAGTAAACATATTTTCTATACCCGTTATCCTTGAAAGGATATAAACTTTTTCTTTTGTTTTTTCCATGTCGCCGTCAAAAACAAAATCCTTAATTTCATCAAATTTTTTCTTAGAATCTTTACCGCCCTCGGTTGGGTCATCATCAATAATAGCTATCCACTCCAAGCCATAGCCAAGAGAAAGAGAGATGAGGTTATTTATCTGGCGAACTCCTATTCCCGGAACAAAATGATAATCTCCATTTTTTCCTAGAATTTTTTTCATTGAAGAAAAATAGTAAAAATCAGAAATTCCTTCCAAGATTACATTTTTCTTATTTAATGTTGAAAACTCGCTAACATTTAAGCCAATTGCGTCAGCAATTGGTTGTAATGCGTCTTTTTTGTATTCTGTATCAATTTTGCTAGTTACAATATCTTCAATTATTGTTCCTTGTTTCTCTGTATTTAAAATCAACTTAATCCTGCTCAAATAATCAACTTCTATGAGATAAGGCGAGTGAGTAGCATAAATAATTTGGTCGCCCCTCTTTTCATCTTTTTTACTCGCTAATTTGTTTATAAGTTTCAATATGTCATTTTGTGCTTTAACATGAAGATGTTGATCTGGCTCATCCAATAAAAGCACTAGATCATTATGCTCAATATCTTGTGCTTTCAATTCAAGCCACAGAGACAAAAACCAAACCAGTCCCTTACTTCTTTGTTTCGGCGGCAACGGCTGACCTTCTTTTGTTTCAACATAAAAATTTATGTATGAACCATTTTCAGCGTCACCATTTCTTTTTTGAAAATCGTATTTAACTACAACTTTATTTTCGCCATGTATTCTTTGCCCCCAATCTTTTTGAAAATCAACAGATAAACTGTCATTTTCTTTATTTTGCTTGGTGCCACGCACGGGATCATTTTCTGTGTCTTTTGAAATAAACTCTGTATTCAAAATCTTTTCAAGATTTTTTACTGCCCGATAACCTTTCGTATCTGTTTTTTTGTCTTTCAAGACGGAAAGGAAAATTTTGTCGGGCAACAAATCACAGAAATCATCAAAGAAAATAATCCTTGGGGTAATTTGCCGAAATAATTCAGCAACCTTTTCGTTCTCAGTATCGGCTACAATAAAATATTTCTCTTTTTCTTTTGGCTCTTCGCCCTCGACTGGTTGCACTGGCTTATCCAAAATAGACGTGCGAAAGATGTTAAAAGTTTTACCGTCTATTGAAGCTACTATTTTGTCAGATTCCTTCGTCCGAGTAATAGTAAATTCTTTAATTTTATTAAGATTGTTTTCATCTAATACTTTCCCCGATTCTTCTACCTGCAAACTATATTCGTCTTTGACAACATCAGCCAAAAGTTCCGGTAAATTATCATCATCGTCTAATTTGTAAGTACAGCTAATAATTTGAGCTGGCTTATCGTCAATAGAAAATGGTGTTGAGTCTGCCTCAAATTCACTTCGCTCAAAATCGTAAAGTGCTTTTAGAATAGAGCTTTTTCCAGATTCATTTTGGCCAGCAAAAACAGAGATATTATCAAATTCTGATAGTTTTACTACCCCTGTATCATCAATCGATCTATATTTTTTGATTTGAAAATTTAGTAATCTCATATTATTTTCCGGATTTGGTTCGATTGTGTTCCTTACACAACATTTGGCAATTTTCAGCGGTAGTTTTCCCGCCTTCATGCCAAGGCGTTATGTGATCTGCTTCCATTTCTTCAATTTCCCATTTCTTTTTCTTATTCTCGCTCTTACAGTGCGGACAAATTCCTTTTTGCCTCTCACAAGCTTCTCGTTTCATTTTGTCGGTGAAAGCGCGAATGTTCAAAAATTTTTCATTTCTGGTTAAAACATACTCGTAAATACCGGACTTTTTAGTCACATCTTCATCTTGCATCAACCCTGTTATTTCCTTTTCCAGTTTCTTTGAATCAAATTTTTTATTTTTGAATTGGTTATACAAAACACCCCACGGCACATTGCTCATTTCTCGGCGAAAATTCGGGAAAATCTCTCGCGTCCAAGCGACTACATTTTGAAAGTATTCCCACAATTCATTGGCATTTTTGTCGTGCTGATGTTTCGCCATGTAATCTTCTATCTTGCTATCATTGATCCACAATAGCGCGGTTTCTAAATACTCCTGCCGGATTGGCGAGCCACTTACTAACTGCCCGCCGTCATTTGCTAATAAATATGCCACGCAATTTGTTTTACTAAATTTCAATTTGGCGTCAGAGAGCCACGGCCCAGTATAAACCGCGTTACGGATTTCTTGATCGGTCAGTTTTTCTCCGGCAATATTGATAATCCTAAACCAATCCAGTCGTTCTCTGTCTGTGCCTTCGCAGAAGTAAATCATCAGCTCATAATCCAAAATTTTATCCTGCTCCTCTTTGGTCAAATTATGGAAAAAGCGATCGTTTAACGAAAAGTCACCATTGACATACTGTCCAATGCTGATGGTGCGCTGTTGGCCGTCCAATACTTCGTAACCGCCATCTTCTCTAATCATCCAATACATCACATTCAGCGGAAAGCTGTTTTTGATTGTTTCTATCACGGCATTGCGTTGCTTTTCCTTGTACACAAACTCGCGCTGATATTTGGGACGAATATCAAGTTTGCCGTCATAAGCCACAACGCCCTCCTCGGCGCTATCTTTATAGCCAACTATTACTTTGCGGATTGTAATTTTATGTAGATCGATTTTCATATTATTTTTTTAGTTTTATTGCTCTTATTAAAATACGAAGATACTTTTCAACGCCATTAACAAGCGGTCTCCCATGTGGAGTTTCTTTGTATCTTATGCCTATATTTTTTTCGCCTGTATTCATAATTCCCAGTAGCTCAAACTGTTTGGGATTATATTTATCAATAAATGTTATCGGAACACCCATCACCCCATTGTAATTCATTGGAATTTCGGAAACTTTGTCAATGTTAATGGCATTGTAATTGTCATACTTAGGAAATTCTTCTGGTACATATTTTTTATACAACACAATATTCTCGTGCCGCTTGGTAGTTTCAAGATTGGTAAACCACAAAATTCTCCCCATACTGAAGTACTTGACTCCATTTACAATTTTTTTTCTTGATTCGGTCGCAATATCATAATCATCTGGCACCTGGAACTACTTTGTACCGCCATTATCGTAACCAAGCCATACTCTATTTTCCTTTATAAATTTAAAAATGTCTTTTTTGGTTATGTTATTTTGATCGCCAAGAATTAAAAATTTCTTCTTGTATTCCATCAGTTGAGCCAAGTATTCACGAAATAAAGAAAACGGCGGATTGGTTACGACTATATCGGCTTGCTTTAGTAGTTCTATACACTCATCACTTCGAAAATCACCACTGCCTTTTAATGGGGTGGCGGTGTTTTTGGCGTGTTTGAGCAAATACTTAACATCATCAAGGTTTATCGCTCCATCTTTGTCTGTATCCGGCACTTCTTTGATTTCAATTTTGAGCGGTTGCTTGCCTTTTGACCCAGCT
>JACROI010000039.1 GCA_016214465.1 Candidatus Magasanikiibacteriota bacterium | reverse complement strand
AGCTGATAATTTGGCCAGTTCCGGCTCCAGCTTATTGATTTCCTCAACTAATGGCTGAATCTGCTTAACTACTCTTAAATTGGGACTGCCAAAAAGGGTTTTAAAGATTGACATACATAATCAGTATTGTATCCTTTTTGGGCTTATGTGTAAAGGGTGGCCAGTACAATCCAACACGCAAAGAGACGCCCACAGGCGTCTCTGATTTTTATTCTTTATAAACACATTAAAACTCTAAACATGATTCTCGCAAAATACTTTTCAATGTGCCAATCGGTAAATCTTTGGTATGATAAGGCACTGTTACTCTCCTACCAGAAGAAGTATTGTAAAAGATATAATGGCTTCCAGTAACATGATCAAGTAAAAAATCGTTTTGCTTTAAAAGTTGAATGACTTGCTTGGATGTCAATCTAGGCAGCCGCGGCATAATGTTTGACAAAATCAAAATCTAAAGATGTTATAAAACTTTGATCATCGTTGGGAATCGGTTCTTTATGTTTTTTCAAACTGACGATGTAACCACCGATGGCGTCAGCCGCATTTTTTCTTGCTTCTTCCAGTGTTTTTCCATAAGAAATGCAACCTGGCAATGATGGAACAATTACCGTAAAACCACCCTCGGATTCCGGCCGAAAAATTAGATTGTAATGAAAATTATTTGTTTTACGCATATTTTAAATTTTTTAAATCTCAATGCTACAATACACTATACCACCGGTCATGCCGATAAGTCAAATCAATCAACAATATATTTTTGAGAAAAAATTACCGTCTTTTAATAGAAAAAACATGCGTTTCGTATGTCCGGCAATGGTGGAATTTCATTTTAAATCCGGTTAATTCCTCTTCTCCCCCGCCAAAATTCGCCCATTTATATCCATGCTTTTTCAAAAACGATAAATCATCAACATTAGCCGCCTCGCCCAAATAATCGCAACTATAATTATGCAAACCAACAGCTGAATAATAGCTCCCGGGTTGATTGGGAATTTCCCAGCCGGCGGTAATGGTAGATGGCGTGCCGTCCACGATAAAAACGCGGCAAAATTTCACGCCTGCAAAATTATTATCAATCAAATTTTCATACGGATAAGAATAACTGCGGTCGTCACCTTGCCGTTTTTTTCTCCAGGCCTCCACGATTTTTTTCAAATCATCCGGCTTACAATCGCGGGCGTCAATTATTTCCACTTTATGCTGGCGATAAAATAGTTTGATTTGATAGCGCAGTTTTTTCCAACCCCCGCCTGATAATTCCGGATCCCATTTGGCCAAATCAAAAATCGGCCAAGTTAAAGAATAATTAACAGCGCAAGCGCGCCACGGAGATGTTTTTAAAAATGATAAAACTTCGCGGTAAAAATCTGTTTCAAACTCCACGCTGACTCGGTCGGTTTTTTTATCACTAAAACAACGCATTAAAAAATCCGACAAAATTTTTATCCGCGCTGACGGCAGCGCGAGAATTTCGGAAAAAAGATACCACACTTCATCTTCTTGGCGCGCCATAATCGCGCCCTGATTAAATTGAAACAAAAAATTTTCCGTTCCTTTGCCTTGCCAGTTTTTAAAATGAAAAAAGTTATGCTCGGGAGCATAACCATATTTGATAATCTCCGCCTCAATCAATGGCTGATTCTCCGCTGTATCTTTAATGGTTTCCATACAATTACTAAGCCGCTTGCCCAGCCAACACTTTTATTGACAAAAGAGCTTTCACTTCTTCCTTCGTATCGGCCTTGGCCATGCCATCTTCTTTAATAACATCAGCTACGCAACTTACTTTTTTATCATTGGTGATTCCATTGCGCTCCAAGGCACAGCAAAAAATAATATTAATTAGCTGATTGTAATTGATATTCAAAGCGGTGGCTGAATATGGCAAAAAACAATCGGCGCTAATACCGGGATTGGGATTCATTTCCAAAACATACGGATTATTCTCTTCATCCAAACGCAAATCTACGCGGCTGTAATCGCGCACGCCAAGCATGCGATGCGTTTCCAAAGCGAGTTTTTGCAATTTCAATTCCAAATATTTTGGAATTTTAGCCGGACAATCCATGTAGGTTTGATTATAGTTAATGCCATTTTCATCCCACTTAGCGTCATAACTGTAAATTTTATCAGGATTATCTGGAATATTTCCCATTTCAATTTCACACACAGGCAACGGCATGGCTTCTTTATCATTGCCCAAAATACTGACTGTAAATTCGCGTCCGGCCATAAATTCTTCCACCAAAGCCGGTTGAGAATAGGTTTTTAAAATAAAATTGATTTGACGGCGCATTTCCTCTTCATTTTTAACCACTGATTCGGGCGTGATACCAATGCTATTGTCCATTGAGCAGGGTTTAACAATCAAAGGAAATTTAAGCTCTGGGTCAAGCTTGCGATAGCGGGAATAAAACACTTGATATTTGGGCGTTGGGATTTCGTGATGCATTAAAACCGCCTTAACCATTGGCTTGTTCATGCATGTGGCTAAAGCCAATGGGCCGGAGCCGGTATAGGGAATACCCAAAAGCTCCAACATTGAAGCCACATGCGGCTCAAACAAACTGGAACCGTTGAACCGTTCGCAAACATTAAAAGCCGCGTCCGGCTTGGCTCGGCGCAATTTTTCAAATACTCTTTCATTCACATCGTAGAAAGTTACTTCGTGTCCGTATGATTCCAACGCCGCTTTTGTTTTTTTTCCAACTTGCGTTAGAGAATCTTCCACTTCTTTATTATCGGAATTACTGTCAAAAATGTTTGATAGAATTGCTATTTTCATTTTTTGAAAAAAAATTTAAAACAAAAATTATTTTTTATTATCTACAATACATTATACTACAATTATTTTAATTTTACATAAAACTTATCCACAGGCAATAAAAAAATCTTTGAAATACATTCAAAGATTTTTTTATTAAAATTTTTAATTTTTTATTGACAAAATTTATATCCAATCATTTTGTAGACCGCGAGCGCGGACAAAAAATCCGAAGACGGCTGGCCTGTGATCGGCGCAAGTTCCACCACATCACAACCGACCACATTTCTTTTGGCAAATACCGCTCGCATCAATTTCAAAAAATCCTTCCAAAAAAGTCCGCCGGGTTCAGGAGTGCCGGTGGCCGGCACAATTGATGGATCAAAACCGTCCAAATCAACCGTAATGTAAACATTGGGCGAAAGCCGCTCAATAATTTTTTCCACATTAAACTCCGTTGGAGTAAAAATATTACCACGCAGATTATTTTTTTTAATATACTCGGCTTCGTCAACTGAAAAACTGCGAATACCCACCTGAACAATTCTTTTGGCGTTATCATAAAACCTTCTCATTGCGCAACCATGACTGAATTTTGTACCCTCAAAAGAATCTCGCAAATCAGCGTGCGCGTCCCATTGCAAAATTGACAAATCCGGATATTTTTCTCGCAATGGCCTGTCCGTTGCGTAAGAAATTGAATGTTCACCGCCAATCATCACCACGAATTTATTCGCCTCCACCAATTTTGCATATTCTTTTTCAACTTTTACAGTCATGTCTTCCGGTTGTAAATCGCTGACTGCCATCGGTTCCAAAGTAAAAATTCCCGACTTTTTATAAATCTCCGCGTCCAATTCAATATCATACCATTCCATAAAACGCGATGATTGAATTATCGCTTGCGGGCCATTGGAAGTTCCTGAACCATAAGAAACAGTACCTTCATAAGGAACCGGCAAAATCACGGCTTTGGCGTTCTCAAAACTTTGACCGGCAAGTCCGCCAAAATTATTTGGTGTCACTCTCCTTTGATACGACATACTAAACGAGATATTGATTCAATTCAGCTACTTTATCTGTTTTTTCCCAAGTGAAATCTTCGTCAGCTCTGCCAAAATGCCCGTAAGCAGCTGTTTTTTGGTAAATAGGACGCAACAATTTCAAATGCTCAATGATTTTAGCCGGACGCAAATCAAAATGTTTATTAACAATTTCCACTAATTTTTCATCTGACAATTTACCGGTGCCAAAAGCGTTTACTGAAACGCTAGTGGGCAAAGCGCGGCCGATAACATAAGAAATTTGAACTTCCAATCGTTCGGCCAACTCTGCCGCCACCGTATTTTTCGCAACATAACGCGCCATATAAGCGCCTGAACGATCAACTTTGGATGGATCTTTACCGGAAAAGCATCCTCCGCCATGCCGACCCATACCGCCATAAGTGTCAACAATAATTTTTCTTCCGGTCAAACCTGTATCACCCTGTGGACCACCGACAACAAATCTACCTGTCATATTAATATGAAACTCAGTTTTTTCATCAAGATATTGTCCGCAAATCGGCTTGATCACTTTTTCAATAATATCAGCGCGCAATTGTTCGGTAGAAATTTCCGGATTGTGTTGGGCGGCGATAACCACATTGTGCAATCGCGTTGGCTTGCCATCGTGATATTCCACAGCCACTTGTGATTTTCCATCAGGTCGTAAATATGGCAAAACACCTGTTTTACGCGCGACTGATAATTGTTTGGCTAATTTATGCGCGAGCATAATTGGCAATGGCATCAATTCCGGCGTTTCAGTGCAAGCATAGCCAAACATTAAACCCTGATCTCCGGCCCCCTGCTCTTCAATAGTCGCGCGATTCACGCCCTGCGCGATATCAGGCGATTGTTCGTGAATGGAAACTAAAACACCGGCGTCATCGCAATCAATGCCATATTCAGGATTAACATAACCAATATTGCGTAAAACTCCACGCGTCACTTTTTGCACATCCACAAATCCGCGCGTGGTAACTTCCCCACCGACAATCATCAGTCCGGTAGTGGTAAACGCCTCCACTGCCACATGCGATCCTGAATCCTGCCCGATTAAACTGTCCAAAATCGCGTCCGACACCTGATCGCAAATTTTATCAGGATGGCCTTCAGTTACGGATTCGGAAGTGAATAACATCGCCCCCTTGGAAAATTCTGACATATTTATTTTAAAAAATTAAATATAATTTTACGGCACCAACACAGCTACCGCCACGACTGAAGTCCAAATACCATCTTTGTGTCCTTCGGCCGATTGAGTGATATTGGTGGTTTTAACGATTTTACCGCTCATTTTATACACATGTTCGCGTTCATCCCACGACTGATTGGCGTCAAATTCTATTCCTAAAGTATTGGCTAACATTGAAGCCGCCAAATCCTCGGCGTATTCTCCGGCTTTTTCTTCTGTCTCGCCATGCGGATGATGCTCTGAAAGATAACCATACTGGCTTTCGTCAGCCGGCATGGCCAAGCCGATTGAGGCGGCAATCAAACGATTTGGTTCGTTCGTGGCATTACGCGCCATTACGCAAAAGACCACTTCGCCATGATGTAAAATTTTTGTTCCCTCATCTTTGCTTATTTTTTTGCATCCCGGTGGAAAAATACTGGAAACATTCACCAGATTATACGGCTGAATACCGGCATCGCGCAGAGCCAGCTCAAATGATTGCAGATAATCCTTATGTCGACCGACTCCATTGGTGAAAAAAATTTTGCTTGGTACCATAATTTGTTGATTATTAAATTTCAGCCCGCCTTGCCGCGCGGATTTTTTTAGAAATTTTTTTTTCTTTAAAAGAAATTATTTGCCGTTTCATTTCATCGTGCACAGAATCAATTGACGCGTATAAATCGCCGGTTTCCCTTTCGGCGCGCAAAAGTCCACAGGGAATTTTCAAATTGACCTCGGCGCGAAACACATCGCCTTTTTGGTGGTGTTGAGTGGTGCGTCCCACTTCCACTCGCGCCTCAATGGCTGTGGATTCCGGATTTGACAGATACTTGGACAACCCACCAATTTTTTTTTCGATATAATCGCTGATAGCCGATGTGAGTGAGAAATTCGTGGCTTTGAGAATAATTTTCATACTATTATTTGCACTTCTTCTTCCAATTTTATATGGAATTTATTATACACCTTCTCTTTAATTTGTCTAATAAGCGCCAACACATCTATTGCTTTGGCATCGCCGAGATTAACAATAAAGTTGGCGTGAATGTTTGAAACCTGCGCTTGACCGACTTGTGCGCCTTTCATTCCGGCTTGCTCTACTATCCAAGCAGCCGGTATTTTTTTATATTTTAAAAACTGCTCCGGCGTGATATTCTTTATTTCCTGAATATCATCATTATCAATAAAAGAAAAATTTTTAAAAATGCAACCGGCGCTGGGGTGCGGTGGCTGATGCGCTTGGCGATGCGTTAAAAATTCCTGTAATTGCTTTTCACTTTCTTTAACATCACCTGCCACGAGCTCCAATCGCGCTGATAGAATTATATCATCTTTGAATTTATTTTTAAACCAGCTGGTGCGATAACCAAAACCGCACTCTTCCGGTTTTAATTGAATTACTTGGTCACCACGCAACACTTCCACTGATTTTACATTTTGGCTGATTTCAAAACGAAAGGCTCCGGCATTGCCGCGAATCGCTCCGCCCAAAGTGCCGGGTAGTCCGCCGGCCCATTCCAAACCGCGCAAGCCCAGTCGCGAGGTCATAAAAGCCAAAGCCACCATATAAACACTTGCGCCAACGGATATTTGATTATCATTGATTGTCCAACCGCCTTTGATAAGCCGGACGACCAAACCGGGAAACCCATCATCGTTCACTAAAACATTGCTCCCGCCGCCAAAAATTAAAATTGGAAGATTTTTTTCTCGTACCAGTTTTCTGGCTTGAATAATTTCTTCCGCGCTACTCGCTTCAATAAAAAATCTGGCCGGCCCGCCGATTTTAAAAGTGGTCAATTGGGCTAATGGAATGTTTTCTTGAATGTTTAACATAGTGCGATAGAGTGTCAGAAGTTCACAAAGAAAAGCACATCGCAGGCCTCGCGGGCATGGTGTCCCGAACCCACGCGAAAGCGGGGGGAGGGACGAGCGAGGCCGAGATATGAGCGGCATTTCGCCAGCTGGGTGAAATGACCGCGTCTTTTCGTGTGAACTTCTGACACTCTGATATAATCATTTTGATAAATTCCTCGCAACCGTATCAATATCCCCAGCTCCCATCACCAATACAACATCATTTTCTTTTATAATTTCTCGCGCCAATCGCTCGGTGTCTGATAAATTGCCACCATAATGATACTCGCCAACGCCACCAGATGCTTTTATTGCTTCCAACAATTTTGCCGAATTTACATCTTGGGACGAGGCCTCTTCCCTGCCGGCAACATCATAAATATCTGACAAAATCAATACATCGAGCAAAGATAATGCTTGAACAAATTCTTGATATAACGCTTGTGTGCGATGGTTCTGATGCGGCTGAAAAATTAAAACAATTCTTCTGTCTGGATAAAATTCGCGCGCGGCCTGGATGGTTTCCTTGATAGCCGTGGGATGGTGGCCGTAATCGGAAATAATCAATGGTTTTTCTTTGACAATTTCAAATCGGCGCCAAATGCCTTTAAAATTGGCTAAAACCTTTTGACACGCTTCAATTGGCGCTCCCAGTTCCAATGCCGCGGCTATGGCCGCCAGCGCGTTATACGCGTTAAATCGGCCCGGGATATTTAATTTTACATGAAACTTGGCCAAAGCGCTTTGAACATTAAAGGATTGACTACCGCCTTTCACTTCTCTATCAATTGCCTGATAGTTATTTGTGGTGTTAAAACCAAAACTGCGCCAACGCGGCCGCACTTTAAAAAACTTTTGCCAAATTAATTTTAAAACGCTCGGACGCGCGTAATTCCAATTCAACTCGGCCTCGCGGTCGCCATTGTAAACAACAAAACCATTTTTGGGCACCAATTGAATAAATTTTTGAAAAGCGCTGATAACATTATCAAAATTGCCATAAAAATCCAAATGATCCGGCTCCATATTGGTAACAACCACGGCTTGCGGGCGCAAATTTAGCATATTCGCTTGATGTTCACAGGCCTCAACGACAAAATATTTGGCCGCGGCGGATTGCGGCAAGCGGATATTGCCCAACTCCCATCCTGGCACACGCGACCCGACAATCACCAGTGGGTCAAATCCGGCCGCTTCCAAAATCAGACCAATCAAAGCCGTAGTTGTGCTTTTGCCGTGCGTGCCGGAAATGGCAATGGTGTAATAATTTTTGGATAATTCGCCTAAAAATTCCGGATAAGATAATTCTTTAATCGGCCGCCGCCCGTTCTGACGTGCCATTAATCTTTCTGAATTGTTTTTGGGCACGGCCGGAGAATAAATTAATAAATCAACATCAGTTGCCACATTTTCAGCTCGGTGTCCATAAAAAATTTTCGCCCCGCGCTTTTCCAAGTCCTGCGTAATCGCCGAGGAAAAAACATCAGAGCCGGTCACAGTCGCGCCGCGCGACAAAAAAAACTTGGCCACAGCTGACACGCCAATTCCGCCAATGCCAACGCAGTGAATTTTTTTAATTTGCTCAAAAGGCATAAAATTATTTTTGTGCCAGCAAAACTAAATCGCTTCCCTTTTTGATATTCAATGATTTCATCCCTGTTTCTTTTATGGCATAATATGTCGTTATTTTTTTAAATCCGGTAGACTTGAATAATTCACTCAATTCATTTTTAGTAAACGCGTGTAAATATCGCTGAACAACTTTGCCCACAGTCCCTTTCCAAGGAATTGTTACGTCACAATCATCAAATCCTTTTGACTTATTTTTCAGTTGCTCTCCGGTATTAAATTTTTTCTCGGCAAAATCAGAAAACATATTCCACACAGTTACCACGACCCGACCGCCAGGTTTCAACACGCGCCAAATTTCTTGCACTGCTTGCGCGCGCAATTCACTGCTCGGCACATGATGCAAAACGGCAAAAGCGCAAACCCAATCAAACTGATTATTGACAAAAGGCAATTTGGTGATACTGCCTTTGATAAATTTTACTTTGGCTCGGCTCTTAATTTTACGCGCCTTTTTTTCAGCTAATGACAATAATTTTTTACTTACATCCAAGCCGACATAATTGATTGACTTATCAACTAAAACAGGATAGAATACACCATTGCCGCAACCAACATCTAAAACACGATTGCCATTTTTAATACGACTCGCAATGATAATTTGATTGGCTCGCGCAACAAAACGCGATAAGTCCCATTCTTTTGCCACAACGTCATAATCACTTTCAACTTTTTTCATTATTTTTTTCGCCTTATCCAAATACATACATGAAAACTTTAATCAAAAAATTAACTCAACAAAAAAATCTGACGCATTCGCAACTTGACGAACTGAAAAACAGTTGGTCGCGTTTGAATTTTCGTAGCGCGCCGTCCACAGCCGATGTTTTGAAAGAATATCGACAATTGGTCGCGGTAAAAAAAATAAAACCATCAGCATCATTGGAAGCCATTTTGCAAAAACGCGCTGTGCGCACGCTTTCGGGCGTCGCTATTGTCACTGTTTTGACAAAACCATGGCCATGCCCAGGGCGCTGTGTTTATTGCCCTTTGGAATCAGGCATGCCTAAAAGTTATCTTAAAAGCGAGCCGGCTGCCCAACGCGCCTATTTTAACAAATTTAATCCGTATAATCAAGTTATTTCCCGCTTGCAGATGCTTTACAACAACGGCCACCTTACAGACAAGATTGAGCTGATTGTAAAAGGCGGCAGTTGGAGCGCTTATCCTTGGAAATACCAGGTCTGGTTTATCAAAGAATGTTTTAAAGCGTGCAATGATTTTCGCGCGTCATTGCGAGGAGCGAAGCGACGAAGCAATCCAGTTGACTATGCACCGACGAGATTGCTTCACTCCCTTCGGTCGCTCGCAATGACGCAGAAAAAAAATGAAACCTCGGCGCACCGCCTGATTGGCCTTACTTTGGAAACGCGCCCGGATTTAATAACTCACAAAACAGCTGAACAAATGCGCGTACTGGGGTGTACTCGCGTGGAAATTGGAATACAGCACACTGATGAAAAAATTTTATCACTAACCAAACGAGGGCATGCGATTGAAGACGCGAAAAAAGCAACCACATTATTGCGTTGTTATGGATTTAAAATTGATTTTCATTTAATGCCGCAACTGCCCGGCTCCACTCCGGCCAAGGACTGCAAAATGTTTGAGAAAATTTTTGCTGATTCTGATTTGCGACCGGATATGATTAAAATTTATCCTTGCACAGTTGTTAAAAATTCCGAACTTTATCGTTGGTATAAACAAGGAAAATTCAAACCATATTCTGACAAAAAATTAATTGAAATACTGGTTAAAGTAAAATCAAAAATAATTCCGCGCTATTGCCGAATTTCGCGCTTGATTCGCGACATCCCCTCCACGGAAATAGTGGCCGGCAATAAAATCACCAATTTACGCCAAACAATTCAGGAAGAAATGCGCGCGCGAGGATTAAAATGCAAATGTTTGAGATGTCGAGAAATTGGGCACCAGCTGCATTGTTATCCTGACCCCGCACTTGATACGGGGGAAGGATCTCTTGGCAAAATAAAATTATTTATTGATAAATACTCAGCGTCAGGAGGCGTAGAATATTTTTTAAGTTTTGAAGACGCGCGGCGGCGCGTGGTCTATGCTTTTTGCCGTTTGCGCCTTGGCGCTCGTGGCCTATACCCGGCTTTTATCCGCGAACTGCATACTTACGGACACCTTATGCCGCTTGGTCAAAGATCAAAAAAAGCCAGTCAACATCATGGGCTGGGCAAACGGCTGATTGCCGAGGCGGAAAAAATCGCCCGCCAACAGGGCGCGGACACAATCGCTATTATTTCCGGTATTGGCGTGCGCAATTATTATAAAAAACTTGGCTACAAACTTCACAAAACTTACATGGTAAAAAAACTGCCCCGACGAGACCGTCGAGGCAAAAACACAAGCAGTTGATCCCTCCAAAAAAGTTAAAGTTCTCCGCCTTCGTGCAGATGACGGTGCAAAACCGTCTTGTTGCGCGCCCGCTCATCGCGAGTCCGTGGCTTGCGATACGAAGCGCGGCGACCTTGAAAAAGAAAACAAGTGACTAGCGTGTTGCTGGCGGAATCCATCACCAGCACAAACCGCTCGTAACGAAAATAGGTGGAACCCGGGTACTGTCTTTTCCTTTTCTTCCAATTGCGCAAACTGGTTAGGTCCAGCCGCGCGCTGGCCGCTAATATCCGCCTAAGCTCGGCTTCCAGCAATTGCCAATCACTGCCGAAAGCGTCCAGACCCAGCCGCACTCGCCTTTGATAAAACCGCTTCAAGGCGTGGTCGCTGATCTGAACTTGATCTGTTTCTTGCGCGCACATCATTACCGCCCCCTTTCTTCACCCTCCTTTAGCAGATTGTTGTTGTTATCCACCTCAACCACTGGATTTATTATCATAATATAACCAATTGAATTTGTCAAGTATTGCTGGTACAATAAGAGGGCTATGATATTACCCACAAACTCAATTATCGCCTCTGGACCGGTGATAATTGAAAACAATAAAGTCCTATTAAATAAGGAGAAAAACCGGAAGGAACCACTTTGTGGCTGATTCCAGGCGGTGAAGTGGAAAATTTTGATATTTCTTTGGAAAATGCCTGCCAACGCGAAGTCAAAGAAGAAATGGGAATTAATATTGAAATAATAAAACCGCTCCGACCAATTATGCTTCATAAAGACGGCCGTGTGATTATTTTGATCCACTTTTTAGCCAAGCGTATTTGTGAAATCAAACCGGGCGCGGATATTGTTGAATGGGCTTGGCATGACATAAATAATCTTCCCGCCGACTGCGCGCCAAATGTGTATGCTGTGATTGAGGATTATAAAAAAAGCATATGATTTTTGAATCATTGGAGTTTAAATGACACGAAGTGTCATCCTGAGGGCCGATCTATCGGCCCGAAGGATCTTTTGGAAATTAGAGCGTAATAATAAAAACACTTATGCACAAACAAACACTTAAACAATTTGACCCTGACATTAACGCCGCGATTGAACGGGAAAAACAACGGCAAGAAGAAGGCCTGGAAATGATTCCTTCGGAAAATTTCGTTTCTCCGGCTGTTTTGGAAGCCCTTGGTTCAATTTTGACTAACAAATATGCCGAGGGTTATCCCAGCAAACGATATTACGGCGGATGCCAATTTATTGATGAAGCGGAACAACTGGCGATTGCTCCCGCCAAACAGCTTTTCAACGCCGAGCATGTGAATGTCCAGCCCTTATCCGGCGCGCCAGCCAACATCGCCGTGTATTTTGCTTTGCTCAAACCCGGCGAAACCGTGCTGGGAATGGATTTGTCGCACGGCGGACATCTTACTCACGGCCACCCTGTCACTTACATGGCGCAAATTTTTAATTTTGTTAGATATAAAACCAATGCGGAAGGCAAAATTGACTTGGATAATCTGCGGCAAATGGCATTAGAACACAAGCCAAAAATGATTTTGGTCGGTTACTCGGCGTATTCGCGCGAAATTGAATATGAGGCCATTAAAAAAATCGCTGATGAAGTCGGAGCACTGACAATGGCTGATATCGCCCACATTGCCGGACTTATCGCTGCCGGTGAGATGAACAACCCGGTGCCGATTTTTGATGTTGTTACGACCACCACACACAAGACATTACGCGGCCCCAGAGGCGGCATGATTATGTGCAGAGGCGGCATGATTATGTGCAAAGAAAAATGGGCAAAACAAATTGACAAAGCGGTGTTTCCAGGACTGCAAGGCGGTCCGCACGAAAACAATATCGCGGCCAAAGCCGTGGCTTTTAAAGAGGCCTTGGAACCGGAATTCAGTGATTACGCGCGCCAAATCAAAATTAACGCCAAAGTTTTAGAAGCGGAATTTATCAAACGCAATTACAAACTATGCTTTGGCGGCACGGACAACCATCTACTGCTGATAGATGTGACAAACAAAGGCATATCTGGCAAACAGGCTCAAATCGCTTTGGACGCGGCTGGCATTACCGTAAACAAAAATATGGTGCCTGATGACCAGCGCTCACCAATGGATCCGTCCGGCATTCGTTTGGGCACGCCGGCAATCACCACCCGCGGTATGAAAGAAACGGAAATGGTACAAATCGCCGACCATATTGATGAAGCAATAAAAAACTGGCAAGATCAGGCACGCTTAACCTCAGTCCGCCAGCAAGTGATTGAGTTGACCAAAAAATTCCCGCTTTATTAAAAACAACGACCGCCTTCAAAGGCGGTCGTACATTATTACAACACCTCCGGACTGTTGATAACTGTCTTGACAAAATTACAAGTTTCTATTATAATAGAAACAAGGCCTATTTTGGCCTATAAAAAACGAAACTTATGCTTATAAAGAAAGAAATTATTTGGCGGGAAATTCTTTGGCAATCAATAGAGAAAAAAGTTCGCCAATTTACTCAAAAAGAGCTGTCAAAAAAATTGGACTTTTCTTTAAGTACTGTTTTCAATGCCTTAAAAGTGCCCCGCGCCAGTAACGCGATTGAGGTCAGTGGCAAATTTTTTGTTGTTCGCGACCAAGAAAAATTTTTAAATATCTGGGCTACTTTCAGAAACATTAATAAAGATATTATTTATCAAACGCGCGTGGAAAAACCCATTACTGAAATTGAGGGTCTGATGCCTGCATCCGTTATTTTTACCGCTTATTCGGCTTTCCGGCTCAAATTTAACGAAGCGCCAGCTGATTATGATAAAATTTATGTTTATGACGCGGACTTGGAAGAAATCAAAAAACGTTTTCCTTCAAAAAAAGGAAATCCTAACCTCATCGTCTTGAAACCGGACTCAGAATTAAAAAATTATGGCTCCACCGTCCCTTTGTCGCAAATTTATGTTGACTTATGGAATATTTCCGAATGGTACGCCAAGGATTTTCTAAACGGGTTAAAAGAAAAGATTTTTTAATATAAGCGAAGCTTGTAAATTTCTGCGGGCTTCGCAAACCAAAAACAAATTTTTGGTTTGGCTCATCCCTTGAAATTATGGAATACTACCACAATCTAATCACTGAAAAAAGTTTTCAACTGCTCCAACAATTGCGGCGCGATTATCATTTTATTTTAATCGGCGGTTGGGCTGTTTTTCTTTATACCCATTCGCTAAAATCAAAAGACATAAATATTATTATTGATTATGATGAACTAGTAAAATTAAAAAGGAAATTTAATGTTACAAAAAATGATCGTCTTAAAAAATACGAAATCAAAATTGATGGTATTGATATTGACATTTACCTGCCTTTTTATTCTGAACTCGGCATACCAGCGGAAGAAATCCAAAAACATGCCAAAACGCGCGAAGGATTCACTGTCCCTCAAATTGAGGTTCTACTCATTCTCAAACAAGTGGCTTATGCCGGACGACAGGGCACGCCCAAAGGAGAAAAAGACAAAATTGACATTTTTAGTTTATTGGCTTTGCAGGAAATTGATTGGAAATTATATAAAAAATTAACCGATGCGGCCGAATTGAGACATCTGCCCGATGAATTAAAATCTTTGCTGAGACAAACAATGGAAATAAAAGAACTGAATTTAAATCAAGCGAAAATGTCTAAATTAAAAAAGGAAATTTTGGGGTCGTTATGCAACTAATTGACGGCCTGGCGCTGGCTAAAAAAATCCGCGCTGAATTGAAAGAAAAAATTTCCGCCTCGGGATTGACCCCCGGACTTGGCGTTATTTTAGTTGGAGATGATCCGGCTTCGCATTTGTATGTTCGGCTAAAAGAAAAGTCCTGCGCCGAAGCCGGAATATATTTTGAAAAACATTTTTTTTCAACTGATGCCGGCGAAAAAATAGTTATTCAAAAAATCCAACAATTAAACGCCGCACCAAACATCCATGGCATTTTAGTACAATTGCCGCTCCCCCATCACCTCAATCCAGACCGCGTGATTGCCGCGATTAACCCGGATAAAGATGTGGACGGTTTTCATCCGAAAAATGTCCAGTCAATGCGCGAGGGACGGCTGGACATAGAGCCGGTGCTGGCCAAAGCAATTTGGCGATTGATTGATGAAACTAGAAAACAAAATAATACCGCGCTGACAAAAACATTGATTATCGGCAACAGTGATGCTTTTACCGAGCCATTGGAATTATTTTTAAAACGCAAAAGATTGAACGCCTCGCATATTCATTCCAGACAATTTAATGATTCGTCGGCCAAGCAATTTGATATTGTCATTGTCGCTGTCGGCCAGCCAAATTTTCTAGCCGGCCACGATTTTAAAGATGGCGCGATTGTGATTGATGTTGGTATTAATCACCTGCCCCTACCTACCGGTCAGGTAGGCAATGGAACAATTTGCGGCGATGTAAATTTTGAATCAACGCGCGACAAAAGAGGCTGGATTACGCCAGTGCCCGGCGGCGTTGGGCCGATGACTGTCGCCATGCTTTTGGAAAATGTGTTCTTATTGTCATTGCGAGGAACGGAGTGACGAAGCAATCTCACCCAAATCTTTATGATTTCCATCACCAATACTGCTAAACAAACTTTCAACCTGGGCAAAAAAACCGCCGCCAGCTTGTGTGGGGGCGATATTTTGACATTGTCTGGAGAATTGGGCGCAGGCAAAACGGTATTTATCAAAGGACTGGCAGTTTGCTTTGGTATTAAACAAACAGTGCGCAGTCCGAGTTTTAATTTAATGAAAATCTATAATCTGCCCAAGACAAAAAAGATAAAACATTTTGTCCATCTGGATTGCTATCGCCTCAAATCAGCTCAAGAAGTGATTGACATCGGCCTGTTGGAACATCTGGGCGCGCCAAACACTGTTTGCGCCGTTGAATGGCCGGAAAAAATAGCGCCGCTGATAAAAAAATTTAAAACGCAAAAAATCAAAATCTCAATTCTAAAAAATAATCAGAGAAAAATAGTGATGAAATAAAAAGCCGCCGTTGAGGTAATCGCAGGCGGGGGTTGGGTTTGGTTGTTCGGCTGTTTAGCCGATAGAGAGGTAGATGGGCAGGAAGATGGCGGCCGGAGGGGGCGGCGGCGACGGCGGCGAAGGCGGCGACGGCGAAGGCGGCGGCGGCGACGGCGGCGAAGGCGGCGACGGCGAAGGCGGCGGCGGCGAAGGCGGCGGCGGCGAAGGCGGCGAAGGCGGCGAAGGCGGCGAAGGCGGCGAAGGCGGCGGCGGCGGCCTCTTTGTCTTCCAGTCCGAAATATCGGCAAAGGAAGAATGTGGCCAAAACCATTATCACCATTACCACCTGTGGCACCAAAACTTTGAACCAATTCCTATTCATTTTGTCCACCTATTGTTGAGTGAAAAGACCACTTCAAAACCGGTTTTCAAGCTGGTTTTGACTTTTAAATCATAGCACATTTGAAAAAAAATGTCAAGCCCACCAATTAAAAAACAGAAATTCCAGCTGGAATTTCTGTTTTAAAATAACTAAAAATCTTATTCTTTACTGCCGCCGCCAACCTCGCTCAATAGCACATTTTCCACATAAATCCCGCGGGGATAAAATATCCGTTCCAACTCGCTTTTTAATTCCTGTTCAATATTGTCGCGTTTGTCAGCGATAATATCCTGATTGGTGTATTGCGCCAAAACCATGCGAACGCGGCTTCTGATAGTCGGCCGCACAATTTTCGCCACAAAATCCTCGCCAATCGTCTGCCAAATAGCCGGAATCTGATGCACATCCAGGCGCAACAGCACTGAACCCTGCACTGTAATTTTGCGATTGTCTTTGGTAATCACCGATACCGGCACATCGCCCATGGCTTTTTCATTACCCAAATCAAATTCATCGCTGATCGTGTATTCCAAGGTCTGTGTGTTGAATAATTTGGCTTTTTGCCAAAAGGGAATTTTCAAATGCAATCCCGGCGCCAAAACCTTTTTCAAAACACCTCGTCCCAAATCATAAACGCAGGCCACATAGCCGGGCGGCACATAAATAAACACGCCTTTTAAAACATCCTCCACAACGAATGAATACATCAACTTGTCTAATGATTCGGCCATATAATTTATATTTAATGCTCTTCTTTTTCTTCGGGATAAAAAACCACCCGAAACATAGATAGCATATATGAAAAAGCCAAAGTTGTCAAGATAAAGAGTGATTTAACCATCGGCAGGGCGTAGAGCGCGAGAATGCTCAAAATCGGAAATAAAATGGCATAGACCTGCTCATTTTTAGTCACTGTGGATTTTCTGCTACGTTGATCAAGATAAATTTCTATAAAGAGCACGGCTCCAACAGCAACCGCCCACCACAAATTGCGCACACCAAGCTCAAATCCATAAAAATTGGTATAAATAATCTCCGGCCTATCAACAAAAGGATATAGCACATTCAGCCGCGTGTAAGTGATACTATGAATAAAAACTTGATACAAAAGAACCAATACCAAGGCCTGAATCCCCAAAACCAATGTCTTTGCCCAAGGGCTGATTTTATATTCTTTCAGTAACTCGCGAATTTTTTCTTTCAAAAGCACGCTGTCTTTTTTATATGCCTTTTCCGCTTCAATTATTTTCTTGTCCAGTGTTTTATACCGCAATTTATTGCGTTCGGAAACAATGCTCAAAGGCAGAAGGACAACGCGCAGGGCAATAGTCAAAAGAATTACGGCATAACCCATGTTTTCTTTGCCCCAATCATTGTAAAACCAAATCAAAGTGTTTAAAAGCGGGATGTAAAGAAAATTGTTCCAAATTTCCACTAAAAGATGCATAAAATCAACCTAATCATATCACACTAAACAATTTTTGTAAAACCGCGCAAGGATTTTTTTGCTTGCTCACCATGTCATTGACAGCTGTTAGTAATGGCGCTCGCTTTTTAAACGCGCCAAGTGATTTTATCACTGCCTTGACCGTAGCCGCGCCCTCAACCACATGGCCAATCTCTTTAATTGCTTTCCGGACTGATTTACCAGAACATAATTTTTCACCAAACCGCCGATTGCGGCTTTTCTCGCCAAATCCTGTTGTTAGCAAATCCCCCATTCCGGCCAAACCATAAAATGTTTCTTTTTTACCGCCCAAAAATTGACCGACAACGGCCATTTCTTTCACAACCGCGGTAATCAAGGCCGATTTCGTATTCCAGCCATAACCCAAACCATCACACACCCCCAATAAAATCGCGTAGATATTTTTCAAAGCGCCACCCAGTTCCGCGCCAATCAAATCATCTGAATATCTGACAAAAAAATGTTTATTAACCAAAATCTTTTGCAAAAACTTAAAAACTTTCACGTCACTGACTGTCAACAGTCCAACACTTGGCACTTGTGTGGAAATTTCTGAAGCAAAAAGCGGCCCCATCAAAGCCGCGATATTTTTATGACGCGTTTCCGGTAAAACTGACTTAATAATTTGCGAGACAGTTTGCCCGCTTTTCACATCAATGCCTTTGGACACGCTCAAAATCACGGCATTATCAACCAAATGATTGTGAAGAGCTGGCAGGACTTGACCAACAACCTGTGCTGGCAAAGCCACCATTACTACGGAAGCGTCAACAAGGGTCAATGGCAAAATCAAATTAGCCGAAACATTTTTGCTCAAAGAAACACCTGGTAAAAACTTTTTATTTTCATGATGAACATTGATATGCTCACTTTTATTTTCATGATGAACATTGATATGCTCACTTGCTTCTTTATCAATGCCCCACACCACCACCTTGTATCCGTTGCCGCCGATTAAATGCGCCAGAGCCGTGCCCATGCTCCCACTGCCGAGAATACAAATTTTTGACATATTTTATCTACCTATTTGCCAAAAAGTTAAAATTGCCCCAATGACAAAAATTAAAATAATTAAAACGCTTAAAAGCAAGGCGTGGTGCAAACTGTACCATCGCACCGGCAAATCGCCTTTCCGTTTGGCCTGCCAATAAATAATAATGATAATGATGGCGTTAAAACTGCCGAATAACGCGCCAACAATTTCCAAAGTGCCAATAAAATTCCTGGCGCCAAGTAAAAATAATAATAACGGCGCCATAATGGTTAAAACCCAAGCATTAAATCTGTCCAATTTGTAATCCCATTCAAATTGCTTTTTCACCGCGATTGCATTGTTCAAAAAACTTGTACACATAGTGAACAAAGCGAATAAATTGCCAAAAATCACCAAAACCGGACCGAGTTTTTGCCCCAAGCCGACCGTGGCAATTTCCGTGGTGGTCGCGCCGGTAACACCCACTACCGCCGTCATAAATAAAAAATAAACAAAAATGGGAATAAGACCGCCCCAAGTAATCACCGAATGCAAATTTTTCTGCTGGTGCGGCAAAATTTCTTTTACCTGCGGAATAGCGCCGGCACCTTGCAGAGCGAATAAAATCACACCATAAGGCAAAAATAAATTGGCCCAAGTAACATGATTGCCCAAATTCGGCCAATGAATATCCGGCGCACTCCACACAGTGATTATCAAAACCACGGCAAAAATTATCAAAGTCAAAATCAAATCCAATTTTTTAATCAACCGTAAACCGTAAAAAACCGCGTATGAGCCTGCTACCCAAAAAAATAAACTCCACCAAAAAGCGTCCCCGCCAAACAACGCCTTCAACACCTGCCCCTCGCCTATCACATAAGCCAAAAGTCCACCATAAGAACCAAACAGGACGGAAAAAGTGACAAAATATTTGCCTTTGGGGCCGAGATATTTTGAAGCAAGTCCTGGAATCTGCAAATGATGTTTGGTGCGCAAAACAATTTCTCCCAAAAGCAAATTCAAACCCATCACCAACACTCCCAAAGCTAAAAGATAAATCACGCCCACGCCCCAACCAACTCGCGCCACCGCATAGGGAATACCCAAAACACCGGCTCCGATTACCGAGCCGACGAGTACTGCCAATGCCTCAAAAAAAGAAAGTGATTTTTCTTGCATAAACACATTATATCAAAATTTCAGCGATTTTCCCATCTCCCAAATGTTTCGCTACTAAATCCGCCTCTCCCATTCCGCGGCGGTCTTTTACCCATGCCCCGGGCACAGCCACGCAAAACATGCCGGCGGCTTTGGCGGCCTTAACGCCATTGACCGAGTCCTCAAACACCAGACACTCTTTTGATAAAACTTTCAAACGCCGCGCGGCAAAAAGATAAATTGCCGGGTGCGGCTTGCCGTGTCCATCGCGCATTTCCTCGGCCGAGACAATTTCGTCAAAATATTTTTTTATTTTAAATCGTCGCAAAATCGGATTGATCCACTTAAATGGCGAAGAACTAACCAAAGCGATTTTGTATTTACCGCGCAATTTTTTAATCAATGACAAAAAATCAGGTAAAAGTTTTGCCTCTTTTTGGTAAATCACCAAAGCCATTACGCCACGTTCAGCCACAATTTGATCCACTGTTTCTTTAAGTCCATGACGCGCGCGCAAAACCTCTGCCAGCTCTTTTTCACTCAAAGCCATTATCGCTCGACGATAAGCATCTGTGTATTTCAATCCTTTAAGACGCGCGTACTCTTTTTCTATCTTTTCCCAATAAATTTCACTATTAATAACAATACCGTCCATGTCAAACATGACTGCTTTGAATTTTTTTTTCAACATAATTTATATTGTCAATTGTGGAAAAAATGATACCACAATTAAAATTATTGAAGCCGCGATCAAACCGACCGCTGTTATTCCCGCGACCGTGTTAACAATCACACAATTAACATGCTTGCCCAACAATTCTTTATCATTCATCAAACGCATTAAATAAATCAAAATTATTGGCAAAAGCATGCCGTTGATCGCTTGCGACATTAACATTAAAAACATTAAATTCACTCCTGGCAAAAGCACAATGGCGGACGGAATAACAATGGAAAGAATAATCAAACTGTAAAAAATCCTGCCTCTTGACCAATTTAAATTAAATCCAGACTCCCAGCCAAACGCCTCGCAAATTGCGTAAGCTGTGGCCACCGGCAAAATCAAAGCGCCGAGCATTGACGCGCTAAACAATCCAAAAGCAAATAAAAATTGAGCGAATTGGCCGACTAATGGCCGCAAAGCCAGGGCGGCATCACTGGCGCTGGTAATGGTCAAACCGTACTTAAATAAAACATTGGCTGTTGTAACGATAATGAAAAAACTAACCAAGTTGGTAATTATCGCCCCAAAATACGCTTCAAAACGAGAGATATTAAGATGTTTGGAGCGCACGCCTTTGTCCACCACATACGACTGCACAAAAAACTGCCCCCATGGAGTAATCGTGGTGCCAATCAAAGCGATAAAAGCAATCAGATATTTTATGTCAAAACGGAAACTCGGCGTAACCAAAGCCGTAGTCGCGGCGCCAAAATCCGGCTTAACCATAAAACCGGCAATAATGTATACAATATAAAAAGAAGACAAAAGCAAAAAAATCTTTTCCGCTTTTTTAAATGTTCCCTTGTATAAAATAAACCAAACAATTAAAGCGAAAAACGGCACTGCCAGATATTTACTCACGCCAATCAAACTGAAACTAGCGGCCACGCCGGAAAATTCAGCGGTAATCGTGCCAATGTTCGCGACGAGCATGGTCAACATGGCAAAAACAGTGAGTTTCACGCCAAATTTCTCTCGAATCAGAGCGGCCAGACCTTTGCCGGTAACAATTCCCAACCTCATGCCAAATTCCTGCGTAATTCCCAAAGAAAAAGTGATTAAAAAAAGCACCCACAATAAAGAATAGCCGTAGTGAGCGCCGACAATGGAATAGGTGCTGATGCCGCCGGCGTCATTGTCAGCGTTCGCGGTAATAATGCCTGGGCCGATCACGCTCAAAATCAACAAAATCCTGGCTCCCCAATGTTTTAATTTTCCCATATTTAGCAACAAACCGTTTTACGCGTGCGGGAAAAATGTCCGCATCACATCGTCAACTGCCACCACACCCAAAAGACGATGATGGTGATCAACCACCGCCACTGAATTTAAATCATATTTGGTCATTAATTTTCCAACTTCTCGAATCCTCTGATGCACCTTGGCGCAAGGCAGGCGCTTGGCTTTTTTCATCACCTGCTCAATTTTATCGCTTGGTTCAGCTGTTAAAAGTCGGCGTAAAGACACCACGCCTTTGTAAATCCCCTTGCTGTCAGCCACATAAATATACAAAATAGAACGAAACGACTCGGAAGTGCGTTTAATTTCATCAATCACCTGCTGAACTGTCCAACCGGGCAAGGCGCTGATAAATTCCGTGGTCATGAGGCCTCCGGCAGTGTCATCTTTGTAAGTCAATAATTTTTCCAACTTGCTTTTGCGGCCATTTTGAAAAACCGCGCAAACTTCTTTGGCCTCGTCATATGGCAATAATTTTATCAAATCCACCAACTCGTCAATGGACATTCTTTCGGAAATTTTTGCCGCTTTTTCCGGGCCAAGCGCCTGCACCAAGATTTTCTGCACCCGCGGATCAATTTCTTCCAAAATTTTAGCGGCAGTTTTTGGATCCATGGCCTCAACCAAAGCGCGCCCTTGTTTAATGTTTAATTTTTCCACAATGTTTGCTAAATCAGCCGGGTGCAATTTTACCAAATCCCTGGATAATGTTTCCAATTTTAAAGTGCCTTTAATCGGCTGGGCTTGCTTCCAATCAATCAAATTTACATGCAACCAATTAAAAAGGCCTATTTTTGTAAGGCCCAAACGACGCATCAATCCACGTGTGCTAATATCAATCCCCAAAACGCACATTTCCCCCTCGGCTTCGCCAATTTGCAAATCATTGACCCGCACTACGCGCGCGCCAGCCGTGTCTACAATCTGCTGATCCATCACATCGCGCAAAAGTAAAATATCACCTACTTCCGCCGTATAGTCAATAATTTTTTCCTCCAATGTCTTTAAAGTTATTTCATCAGCAGCCAAGTTTTCCACATAATGATACGGAATGTAAAAATAATGCTGTTTCTTTTTTGATTTTACCAACAAGGCCTCCAATGGAGAATATTCTCCCGGTGTTGGCTTAATTAACACATCTTTCAAAATCCCGACTGTCTGGTCTGCGCTGTCTTTTATTTTAGCTCCCAAGATTTTGCTAAGATAAATCATAAGTAGCTATATTATACTATAAAAAAAAGGGACGGGCAACTGGGTTAACAGTCAACGCCGTCCGCAATGGAAAATGTTGAGTTGGGTGGGTTAGATGTCGCGAGTGGTGCCGCGGATGACTCCGCAAGCGAAGCACGAAATGGTCTCCGGATTGTTCTGAGCGCGGCGACGCAACCGATACAGCGTGCATTGCCGACGCGACATACACTGTGCGTTCGCACGGTTCTTCGGTGATCGCGCACTGTCCGCTCATGTTGTCGCAAGGTTTGACGTAATCGCACCCAGCCCTTCTTTCAACATGTCCGTCACTGCGGCCACGAACTCCAGCGCTGGCTAATTCCGCTCTTCCCATTTGCTCCTCCTTCAAGTTGGCCATCGCCTGCTGTTTTCAACGCCAACCCTGACGCTGAACAGAACAAGCGTTTGTTCACCATATTAACAAAAACAGCCCTAAAAGTCAAGGGCGGCGCGGCCAATTATCCTTTTTGTTTAATTATTCGCCAGGCCAGCCAAGCGCCAATGGAGAAAAAAGTGGCGTGTCCCAACCACCACACCAAACTAAACATAATACTATAACGAGTAATGCCAATAATATCAGGAGCGCGCGAACCAAAAGGCACCCGCGCTTCGCCCAATTCCCAAGCGCGATAATATGCGCTCATTAGAGTGCTAAAAATCAAACCGGTTATAAATATAATCAAAATCTTTTTGGAACGCTGACTGTAACTGCGCCAACTGAATAAACCGGTCGCCACCGTAAAGGCCAATAAAAATTTAATTACAAAATAAGTAAGCGACTCCATGGGATTGGTAAAGAAAAAATGAAAAAGAAAATCCACCGCGTCGGTGACAATGGCCACAAGCAACGCCCTTTTAAAAATACTGTCAAACATATTATTTTACAATGATTTTGCCGGTCATTGACGGATGGATACTGCAATAATAATTAAATTCTCCGGCTTGATTGAAAACAAAATCAAATTTATCGCCTCTAGACAAAACAGGACTTGAAAAATTTCCAACAGATACTATAGTGTGAGCGACCGCGTCATCATGTTGCCAAATGACTTTGTCGCCCTTATTAATAGTCAGTTTGGCCGGAGAAAAACTAAAATTGCTTACTTTGACCGTATAGACAGTCGCTGTCGGCGCTTTGGGAGTGTCAGCCGGTATCACGGGTTTGGGCTTGGGCAAAAAATTCGTTTCCGTTTTTTCCACAGGCGCCATGGGCTGGTTAATCGCTGTTGACGGCGCGGTTGGTTCAGATACTTTGGCTTGTTTGGCGCAACCGTTTCCCAAAAGAACGAGTCCGACAAATAAAATTGTAAAAAATTTAAACATAAATTTATAATTATTTCCCGACTATGTCTATTATATCATGTTTAAAAAATAAAAACAGACGCCATATGGCGTCTATTTCGGGAAAAATTATCGTCGGCGTCTAAAATTTCTATTTGGTCCATAAAACTGCTTGCCGGAACCGCGATAAGGTGCGGTGGCATTAACCACCTTTACTCCGGGCCTAATCGCGCGACGAGCCGGCAAAATCGGCAATTCTGAAATCGGAATGGTTTTTTTAATCAATCGCTCAATTTGTTTAACATCCATTCTTTGTTCGGGGCCGGCAAAAGAAACTGCCTTGCCGGTGCTTCCGGCGCGGCCTGTGCGTCCAATGCGATGCACATAATCTTCCGGATTATCAGGCAAATCATAATTAACTACCAGTGCGATATCTTCCACATCAATGCCGCGAGCGGCAATGTCTGTGGCCACAAGCACGCGATATTTGCCGGCTTTGAATCCAGCCATGGCGGCTTGTCTTTGGGCAAGCGAACGATTGGAATGTATTTCAATTGCCGAATGCCCCATGTCTCTCACTTGTCCGGCAATTCTTTTTGCTCCGTGTTTGGTGCGTGAAAAAATTAAAACAGTGCCCGGAGTATCGGTCAATAATTTATCTAAAAGTTGAACGCGCACATCTTTGGGCGCGATAAAAATTTCTTGCTCAACTTGCGCCGCCGGCGTGCCGGCCGGAGCAACTTCAATGCGCCAGGGCATTTTCATAAAACGCGCGGCAACTTCAGCAATGGCTTTTGGCATGGTCGCCGAAAACATGAGCGTCTGGCGCTCTTTCGGGGCAACGGCTAAAATTTGTTTGATCTGCGGCAAAAAACCAATATCAAACATTCTGTCCGCCTCGTCCATTACAATCATTTTTACTTTTTTCAAAGAGATATTTTTATTTTGCAAATGATCAATCAAGCGGCCGGGGGTGGACACGATAATATGCGGCCGTCGGCGAATGGCCTGGATTTGTTGAAATGAAGACGCTCCGCCAATTACCACAGCGGTGCGCAAACCGAATTTGTGGCCAAGTTTAATCAGCACATCATTCACCTGCAAAGCCAATTCGCGAGTAGGAAGTAAAATCAAGCCCTGGCCTTTATTCTGGCCAAGCAACTGAATCATTGGTATGCCAAAAGCCAAGGTCTTACCAGTGCCTGTTTGAGCAATACCAACGATGTCTTTGCCCTCTAAAGCAGTTGGAATACACTGATGCTGAATGGGCGTGGGAGTTGTGAAATGCAAATGGTTCAAAACATCGAGCATTTCCCTAGCAATGCCTAGCGTATTAAAGCCGGGCACAGCTTGATTTGTGTGTGTCATACGAATATCTTAGTATACCACAAAAAACGGTTTTTGTCAATGGGCGTTGACATCTTTGCGGATTTGTGGTATAATATCACCATCCTTAGAAAATTGGTCGGTTTTCTTAAACAGGATAGAATTTTATTTTTATTACCAATATGAAAGGTACAATTAAAACTATAATTGCTGAAAAGCATTTTGGCTTTATTACACCTGACGGTGGAGTAAAGGATCTCTTCTTTCATGAAACCGGTCTTGTCGGAATTCAATTCTCTGAATTGAAACAAGGCGATGCCGTGAACTTTGAGGAAGAACAGTCTGAAAAAGGACCTCGCGCCGTGAATGTCACTCGCGCTTAATCTTTTTCAAAAGATACAAAAATACCCCCGATTTTCTGGGGTATTTTGTTTTAAAAATTTTTACAAAGCCCCGAGATCCAATCTTTCATTAACTTTAATCGCTTTGACAAAATCAGGCATGTGGCTGATGAGAATTATGGTTCCGTCATAATTATTAATGGCTTTGGCAATCACCGGAATATGACGAAAATTAATATGATTGGTTGGCTCATCCAAAACCAAAAGACCGGGTTTCATCAATGCCAACCGTGCGAAAGACAGCAAACCCTTTTGCCCTTCGGATAAACTGGCAATCGGCAAGCCCATCAAATCGCCGGTAATCAGCAGTCCGGCCGCCGTCGCGCGCATGTCTTGAATATCTGTGCCAGCGGTCAAAACGCTTTTCAAACAATCAAAAACAGTTTGTTCGTAGTCCAAAGTGACAAAATCCTGACTATAATAACCAACGCGAGTGTCTGGTAAAATCACAGTGTCTGCGCTTGAGCCATTTACCAAAGAACGTAACAAAGTGCTTTTGCCAATGCCATTTGGCCCGGAAATCAACAGCCGATCTCTTTGCCGCAACACGATATTCACTTCTTTTTTTATCGGTTTGTGATTTTTAATTATTTTCACTGATTTAATTATCACGACATTGCCGATAATTCCTTGCGCCGGGATATTAAAATCTCTGATGGTTTTATCTTCACGCCGCACATCAACTTTGTTTTCTTCCAACTCTTCAATTTCTTCTTTTAATTTACTCGCGAGTTTGCGCATCTTGCCGCCTTTGTTGGCAAAAAAGTTTACCTTGGCTTTGTTATCCAAAATCTCTTTTTCCAATTGCGCGTTTTTCTTTATTTCTCTTTCAATTCGCGCGGTAATTTCTTCCACCACGGAAAAATAGTCGCCGACATAAGTTTCAATTTTTTTGGTAAAAACATCCAAATAAATAACTCCTTCGGTAAAACAATTTAAAAAATCAGCGTCATGAGAAATCACTATCACTGTTTTGTCGTACATCACTAAAAATTCTATTAAATGGTCGATGCCGGCTTTGTCCAAATTGTTTGTCGGCTCGTCCAAAAGCAAAATATCCGGATTTTGTATCAAGGCAAAAGCCAACAAAATTCTTGCTTGCTGGCCGCCGGATAAATCCCACACCAGCCCATCAATCGAAACATTCAAATTAACCGCGTTCATTACTTTACTGATTTGACTTTTAATGTTGCCAGGAACATTCGCGAAGGCCTTGGCAAAATACGCCTCCACGGTTAAATTCAAATCTTGTTTGTCAATCATTTGCAAGGCCGTGGCAATGGTCGCGTTGTTGGTAATAAAAACATTGCCTTGAGTGGGCTTTAATTCTCCTTTAATCAATTTAAAAATAGTACTTTTGCCGGCGCCGTT
>JACROI010000034.1 GCA_016214465.1 Candidatus Magasanikiibacteriota bacterium | reverse complement strand
GCCGCTGACTTATCTTCAAAATCAATAATTGTAACATTACTGAACGGCACATCAATTTTGTCCAATAAAATCGGCAAAGTGCATTGCGACACCGCGCCATAACCGATGATGAGAATTTTGTGATTGAATTGTTTTGACATAATAATTATTGCCCATGGCATTTCTTGAATTTTTTACCTGACCCGCACGGGCACTGGTCATTTCTACCAATTTTATCACCTTCGGCGGTTTTAGTAAATTCTTGTGAACGCGCGGACACGACAGATGCCGCTCCGCCGCCCTCTTTGGCCGCCCCGGACATTTGAATCCCGCTCCTCTGCATGAGCGACGGCGCCAAATCCAAAGCCGCGCCCAGTTTATAAAAACTGTATACAACTTCTTTTTGAATTAAAACCAATAACTCACTGAACAAACGATAAGTTTCCTTTTTATACTCCACCAATGGATCGCGCTGACCGTAGCCGCGCAAGCCAATTCCGGCGCGCAAATAATCAATCGCCACCAAATGGTCCACCCACAAAGTGTCAATGGCGCGCAGAAGAATGCCCTTTTCCATTTCCAACACCATTTCCGGATTATTGATTTTTTGTCTCATTTCATCATAGCGCGTTTTAGCCAAACCAATCAAAAATTCCACCAAACGAGAACGGGCCTCGGCGTCTGCTTTTCTTCCTTCATCTTCACGAGCTATTTTAAATAATTCATCTTTTTCCAACTCATTCAATGTGAAAATTGTGACAGATGTTTCGTAAATTTCTTTAATGTTCCAGTCGCCGCCGGCAGTGCCGCCTGTATGAAAAAATACAATTTGCTCAATTTCTTGCTCCACTAATTCTAAAATTCGTTCGGAAAGATTCTGTACGTTGTCATTCCCAACTTGATTGGGAATCCAGTTGTTCTGGATCCCCGCTTCCGCGTGGATGACAGATGAAAAACCGTTTGACGATAAGGACTTTTCCCTCTCATATTCCTCCAAAATTTCCCGTCGTTTTTTGTAAATCACACCGCGATGCTTGTTCAAAACATCATCGTAATCAAGCAAATGTTTGCGAATGTCAAAATTATGCCCTTCGACTTTTTTCTGCGCCGATTCCAACGCGCGCGAAACCATTTTATTTTCAATCGGCATGTCTTCTGGCATTTTCAAAAACTCCATCATTTTTTTGATTCTGTCCGAGCCGAAAATGCGCATTAAATCATCTTCAAGAGAAACATAAAATTGCGATGAGCCGGGATCGCCTTGACGGCCGGAACGTCCGCGCAACTGGTTGTCAATGCGCCGCGATTCGTGCCGCTCGGTGCCCAGCACATGCAAACCGCCGGCTTCGCGGACTTTAGCCGCTTCTTCAGGCGATGAAGGATTGCCGCCTAAAATAATATCCACACCACGGCCGGCCATGTTCGTGGCCAAAGTAACCGCGCTATAACGACCAGCTTGAGAAATTATTTCGGCTTCTTTTTCATGATTCTTGGCATTCAAAATCTGGTGTGGAATTCCTTCCATTTCCAAAAGCCGACTCAATTCTTCATTTTTTTCAATGGAAATCGTGCCTACCAAAACCGGCTGACCTTTGGCATGCCGTTCTTTAATCTCTTTAATCACTGCCTGAAATTTTCCTGATTCATTTTTATAAATGCGGTCGGATTCATCGCGGCGAATCATCGGCCGATGCGTGGGAATTTCCACCACTTCCAAATTGTAAATTTTGGAAAATTCTTCGGCTTCAGTGGCGGCCGTGCCGGTCATGCCGGCGATTTTTTTATACAAACGAAAATAATTTTGGAAAGTGACTGTGGCCAATGTTTGCGATTCGCGCTGAATTTTTGTTTTTTCTTTAGCCTCAATGGCTTGATGAAGGCCTTCGCTAAACCGCCTACCAAACATTAAACGACCGGTAAATTCGTCCACGATAATAACTTCACCGTCTTTAACAACATAATCCTTATCCAATTTAAAAAGCACGCGCGCTTTAAGCGCCTGCTCCAAATGATGCACTGTTTGCATTCCGCCCTCGGCATAGATATTTTCCAAACCCAGCCATTTTTCCAACTTCTCAATACCCGCCTCGGTCAAAGTGGCTGAACGCAATTTTTCATCAATGTTGTAATCCTCATTTTCAGTCAATCGGCTAATTAACTCGGAAAATTTGTAATACTTATCAGTCGCTTCCTCGGCCGGAGCGGAAATAATCAAAGGCGTACGCGCTTCATCAATTAAAATTGAATCCACCTCGTCAATAATCGCGTAATGCAATTCGCGTTGAGACATTTCCACCAAATTCGCCACCATGTTATCGCGCAAATAATCAAAACCAAATTCATTGTTAGTGCCGTAAGTGATATCGCAATGATAGGCCTCGCGACGCTGGCACGGACGCAAATGCGATGGCTCAATTTTTACCAACGCGGCCTTTGCTTCATCTTCTTTGCCAATAATTTCTTTCACAACCAGCGCGGTGGCTTGATACCCGGGTTCATACACAAAACTTTTCATTTGCTGTTGAATACACCCGACAGTCAAACCCAAAGCATTATAAATTTGCCCCATCCACACAGCGTCGCGCTTGGCCAAATAATCATTCACTGTCACAACATGCACACCCTTGCCTTCCAAGGCGTTTAAATACACTGCCAAAGTTGCAGTCAAGGTCTTGCCCTCACCGGTGCGCATTTCGGAAATTTGCCCGCGATGCAAAACAACCGCGCCAATCAATTGCGCGTCAAAATGCCGCTGGCCAATAGTCCGCTTGGCGGCTTCTCGAACTGCGGCAAAGGCCTCTGGCAAAATATCATCAAGCGTCTTGCCTTTAGCTAGCCGCTCACGAAATTCAGAAGTTTTATTTTTGAGTTCATCAGCTGATAATTTGGCCAGTTCCGGCTCCAGCTTATTGATTTCCTCAACTAATGGCTGAATCTGCTTAACTACTCTTAAATTGGGACTGCCAAAAAGGGTTTTAAAGATTGACATACATAATCAGTATTGTATCCTTTTTGG
>JACROI010000033.1 GCA_016214465.1 Candidatus Magasanikiibacteriota bacterium | reverse complement strand
GTCGCCGCGATTTTACAAAATAATTGCTACTACATTTTTAATCGCTACGATATTATTGGTGGTGTTTGTCGTGTTTTTGACCGGCGGCCAGGCCACGATTTCTTTAAAATTAAAACCCCAAACAGTAAAAGCCAATACTAATTTGGCAGTAATGGAAAAACCATCAAGCGGGCAAGTTGGCGGATTGGCAGTTGGGACAGTGATTACTGGTGAGAAAATTTTTTCTCCGTCAGGCGGCACGGAAATTCCCGGGTCGGCAACAGGTGAGGTTATTTTATACAATAAAACAAACAGCGCGCAACCATTGGTGGCGACAACTCGTCTGATAAGTCCGAATGGCGTTTTATTCAGATTGACAAAGTCTACCAATGTGCCGGCCAACGGGCAAATTAAAGCCGCGGTTTACGCTGATAAGCCGGGCAAAGATGGTGAAATCGGGCCGACTAAATTCACTATTCCCGGGCTTTCTGAAATCAAACAAAAAGATATTTACGCGGAAAGTAAAACCAAAATGAGCGGCGGGGTGAAACATATTTCAGCTTTGACTGAGACAGATTTGAAAGCGGCCGAGGAATCATTAATGGCTGATTTGTACAGCACCGGCCAAGGAAAATTGGTGAATATGGCAAAGACCAGCAGCAGCACTTATGCCGCCAGTTTGTTTACTTACATTAAAAATTCAGTAAAGACCGATGCCAAAATCGGGGCAGTATCTGATTCTTTCAAAATGATCGGCGAAATTCAGGTGGTTGGCGTTTTTTACAATCCGGCTGATTTGCGCGATTTGCTTTTAAAACAGGTTGAAGAAAATTTGTCAGCCGGCGAGCAGTTGAGTAATAGCGCGATTGCTCCCACTATTCAGATTAATAAATATGATTTGACAGCCGGAACAGCGGATTTACGAGTGGCGCAGGAATTTTTGGTCAAAGCCGCTTATTCCGATGATTTGCTGGATAAAAGTAAATTATTAGGTCAATCCAAAGAAACTGCGATTGAATATCTGAAAAGTTTTTCTTGGGTGGACAGCGCGGAAATTGTCACCAAACCGGCTTGGTCTAAAAAATTGCCAGGCGAGGCGAGTAAAATTGAGATCAAGGTGAGTGAGTAAAATTTGACAGCTTCCAACCAATAGTTTATCATATAATCAATAAAGAGCCCTGCTATTTAGCAGAGAATTTGGGTGGAACCGCGGGTGGATTAATCCTCTCGTCCCAAAAATTAACTTTTGTTAATTTTAGGGATGGGAGGATTTTGTTAAATGTATGAAAGGCCCAATTTTATCAGGCAAAAGAATAAAATTACAGCCGATAAAATTATCTGACGCGCCAGATTTTATCCGTTGGTTTAGCGACAAAGAAGTGGCCGTTTACCTTTTGCGTCAAACGCCAATGACTTTATCGGAAGAAAAAAAATGGATTAAGAAAATATTGCGGGCGAAAGATAAAATCATTTGGTCAATTTTTAATGAAAAAGGCAGATTGATTGGCAATACCGGATTGACCATTGACGCGAAGAACAAAGCGGCTAGTTTTGGCATTATGATTGGCGAAAAAGGCGAGTGGGGCAAGGGCTATGCCGGCGAATGTTTGAAAATAATCGGAAATTTTGTTTTTATCAAATTAAAATATAACCGATTGGAGCTGGAGGTGTATATGAAAAACAAGCGCGCTCTGCGTGTTTATGAAAAAGCTGGATTTTTACTTGAAGGAGTAAAACGGCAAAAATTAAAAAACGCCATTACCAAAAAATTTGAAGACGCTGGCATTATGAGTATTTTATCAAAAGAATGGAAATTTTAATTTAAAAATATATGTTTCAAGAAAAAATAGAACTTATACGGCACTCTTGCTCTCATTTGATGAGCATGGCGATAATGGAAAAATACCCAACGGCCGGTTTGGGCGTTGGACCGACGATTGAAGACGGATTTTATCAGGATTATGATTTGCCAGAAGTTATTTCGGAAAAAGATTTTATTTGGATTGAAAAAAGGATGCGTGAATTGATCGCGAAGAAAATTAAATTTATTCAAAGCGAGGTGGATTTTAAAAGTTCTTTGGAATACTATAAAAATGATCCGTACAAAACCGAATTGATCAATGACCTCCAAGCTAAGGGTGAAAAAAAAGTGAGTTTTTACGATTCCGATTGGTTTCACAATCTCTGCGCCGGGCCGCATGTGGCAGACACGGGCGAAATCAATCCGGAGGCGTTTAAACTTATGAGCGTGGCCGGTGCTTATTGGCGCGGGAGTGAGAAAAATAAAATGCTGACCCGTATTTACGGCGTGGCTTTTGAAACCAAAAAAGAATTGGAAGAATTTTTGCGTCGGCAGGAAGAAGCGGAAAAACGAGACCATCGCAAATTGGGCGTGGATTTGGATTTGTTTGTTTTTTCCGATTTGGTTGGCAGGGGTTTGCCATTGCTTACGCCCAAAGGCACGGTTATCCGCAAGGAATTGGAAAAATTCGTTTATGAAGAAGAAGTCAAGCGCGGTTACAAACATGTGGTAACCCCGCATTTGGCCAAAGTGCAGTTGTATCAAACTTCGGGGCATTATCCGTATTACAAAGACACTATGTATCCGGTGATGAAAGTGGATGAAGATGAATTGATTTTGCGTCCGATGACTTGCCCGCACCATTTTATGCTTTTCAAAAGCCGGCCGCGCAGTTATCGCGAATTGCCTTTGCGGTTGGCCGAGTTCGCGTCGCAGTTTCGTTATGAAAAAAGCGG
>JACROI010000061.1 GCA_016214465.1 Candidatus Magasanikiibacteriota bacterium | reverse complement strand
AGCGGAACCGCCTATACCCTGTTGTCAGATGTAAGAAAAATTTATTCAAAATTTAATTCCAACTTTTTGTAATATAACGACGTAGATACTGTAGGCAATGAACATGATTACTGTAGATAAGACCATTGCAATACTGAATTTAAAACCATTTTTTAGTAGAAGAGGAAAAAAAAAAAAAAAAATTAGCGATGGCAAAACTGCCCAAAATATATTTGAAGAAAGATCTATGACTTTTTGAACATCCTTTGTGTCCATGTAGAGCCAAATCATTGCTAAAATTGATGTTAACGGAAGGGAAGCTAATATGGCTGCAATTGGCGAGAATTTTTTTCCGATTTCTGCAATTCCGACTACTACTATGGCTGTAATTATGGTTTTAATGAGGTATTGCATATGAAAATTTTAAATTTTTCTTATTTCTGACAACTCGTTGATATGTGGAATTTAGAAATTTTGTATACTTAATTTTGTGTGTTATGCGGAATTGTGGTATATTGTTCTATATGCCCAACCTTATTGAAATTATAACAAGAGATATGAAACTTCGCAACTATAGCCGACGGACGATTGAGGCATATGTTCGGGTCGTTTCTGATTTGTATAAGATAGTTGGCAAACCACCGCGGGATATTACAGCAGAGGAAATTAAGACTTATTTATATAAAAAACAAAAAGGCGGTCTTTCCAGCCAGTCCATCGCTTTGTTTGCCAACGCTATCAATTTTCTTTACACACAAATATATAAGCGGGAAAATTTCCAAAAATTACGCCAACCAAAACGCACGAATAAATTGCCGGCGATTTTGACTAAACAAGAAGTTGAGTCGCTTCTGAAACAGACTGATAATAAAAAACACCGTACCATATTGGCGATAGCTTATGCGGCCGGGTTGCGAGTAAGCGAAGTAATTTCTTTGAAAGTGAAAGATATTGATTTCGCGGAAATGACACTCACTGTGAGACAGGGCAAGGGGCGTAAAGACAGATTGACAGTTATTTCGCCACGGTTGGTTGACGACCTGAAAGATTTGACGCAAGGCAAAGATGGTTCGGATTGTGTTTTTGAAAGTAATCGCGGTGGTAAATTGACCACATCCACTGCTCAAAAAATATTCTATCATTGTTTGGCAAAAGCTGACATCAAAAAAGATGCTACTTTCCATTCTCTGCGCCACAGTTTCGCGACGCATTTGCTTGAAAACGGCGTTGATGTGCGCTATGTGCAAGAATTACTCGGGCATCAGAATATCCGTACCACCCAAATCTATACACATGTTACCAATCCATCTCTTAAAAACATCAAAAGCCCATTTTAAATTTTAAATGAATAAATTAAGCAACAACCTAAACGAAGAACAAAAAAAAGCTGTAGCTCATAGTCACGGCCCGCTTTTAATTGTTGCCGGAGCCGGAACAGGCAAAACTACGGTTATCGCGCAACGGCTGGCTTGGCTGATTGAGCAAAAACTGGCAAAATCCAATGAAATCTTGGCTCTCACTTTTACAGATAAGGCCGCCGGGGAAATGGAAGAGCGCGTTGACGCACTTTTACCTTATGGCTTTTTGGATTTGTGGGTGCAAACATTCCATGCTTTTGGCGAGCGACTGCTCAAAGCGCACGGCCTGGATATAGGCCTTTCCAATGATTTTAAAATGCTCATTCAAACTGACGCCTGGCTTTTAATCCGCGAAAATTTGGATAAATTTGACCTTGATTATTATCGACCTTTGGGTAATCCAACAAAATTCATTCACGCGATGATTCGTCATTTTTCGCGCTGTAAAGATGAAATGGTAACACCGGCGGAGTATTTAAAATATGCGGAAAATCTAGTGCTGGATTCGGACAGCGCCTTGGGCGAGGCCAAAGAAATTTTGGATGATGAAAAAAAGCGACTCAACGAAATCGCCAATGCCTATTATACATATAATCAAGTAGTTTTGGATAATAACGCTTTGGATTTTGGCGACCTGATCAACTATACTCTCAAACTTTTTCAAACTCGGCCGAAAATTCTGGAAACATATCGCAAACAATTCAAATATATATTGGTGGACGAATTTCAAGACACCAACTTGGCGCAATATGAATTGATTAAATTGCTCGCCGCTCCGCTCCAAAATCTGACAGTGGTGGGGGATGATGATCAAAGTATCTATAAATTTCGCGGGGCGTCAATTTCCAATATCTTGCATTTTAAAAATGATTATCCTAACGCAAAACTCGTGACACTAACTGAAAATTATCGCTCGGCTCAATCAATTCTAGACAAGGCCTATCAATTGATAATCAACAACAATCCCAACCGTTTGGAAGAAAAACTGAAAATCAATAAAAAACTAATCGCGCAAAAACCAATCATCGGCAGAATTGAAAAAATCCACGCCCGAACCGGCATTGAAGAAGCTCGCCAAGTTGTGGAAGAAATTCAAACATTAAAACTGGTTGATGAAAAAACTGGACTGGAAAGCTCTTGGAATGATTTTGCCATTCTTATCCGTTCCAACGCCACCGCTGACTCGTTTATGCACGCTTTGGAGCAAGCCGGTATTCCGTTTCAATTTTTAGCGTCCAGGGGTCTTTATCGTGAAGGATTGGTCTTGGATATTATTTCTTATCTGAAACTCTTGGATAATTATCATGAAAATCCGGCCATGTGGCGCGTACTCAATATGTCTTTTTGGGATATCGCGACCGAAGATATTGTAAAAATAACTCATCAAGCCAAAAAGAAAACTTGGTCAATTTTTGAAACATTATCACACGCGAGCGCTTTCGGAGTGGCGGAGATAAGTGTCAAAAACATTGAAAAAATGCTCGGGCTTTTGGCTAAACATGCGGAATTGGCTCGGCGCGAATCAGTGGGAAAAGTCGTATACGCGTTTTTAAATGATTCGGGATATTTGAAAAATTTAGTGACAAAAAGCGCGGAGGGCGTTGGCGAAGCCATGCGCCAAATCATGTTTTTAAAACAATATTATGACACAATCATTAAATTTGAAGAAGGCAACGCGGAAAAATTGACAAAACATTATCTTGCTTATTTGCATTATGTTTTGGAATCGGGCGAAGAAGGGAGTTTGAGCAAAGCGGACGAAGGTAATGAAGCGGTGAAAATCATGACTGTACACAGCGCCAAGGGCTTGGAATTCAAGCATGTTTTTCTTGTAAACTTGGTGGAGCAAAAATTTCCCAGCGCCGATCGAAGTGAATCAATAGAACTGCCGAATAAATTGATAAAAGAAATTTTGCCAGAGGGCGACATTCATTTGCAAGAAGAGCGTCGTTTGTTTTATGTTGGTATGACACGCGCCAAAGAAAGCATTTTTTTCTGCCACGCTGACGATTACGGCGGAACGCGACAGAGAAAACCCTCGCGATTTCTAAATGAATTGAATCTGCCTGATAATGTCATCCCAGCGAAAGCTTGGATCCAGAAAAGTTCGCTAGATTCCCGCTTCCGCGGGAATGACAATAAAAAAACTATTTTCGCACCCAATGCCGCTATTCCCGCGCATTTCAGTTTTACTCAACTAAAGGCCTTTGCCACCTGCAATTTGCAATATCGTTTTGCCCATATTCTTCACATTCCGGTCAAAGGTAGCGCCAGTTTTAGTTTTGGTAAAACAATGCATTTAGCGCTCCAACGATTTTATCAAAAAATGATTGAAATCAACTCCCAAGAGCAGGGTGATTTGTTTGCCGCGCCAACTCAACCAAGAGTTAAAAATCAAACACAAATTCCATTATTGGAAGAACTGCTAAATTTTTATGAATCCGCTTGGATTGACGATTGGTATGAAAACAAAAAACAAAAAGAAGTGTATTTTACCAAAGGTAAAAAAATCCTCAGGGACTATTACGAAAAAAATGATTGGCGCGTGCCAAAATTCTTGGAGGCCGGATTTCATTTGAAAATCGGTGAGTATAGCTTACGCGGACAAATTGACCGGATTGATCCATTGCCCGATGGCACGATTGAACTGATTGATTACAAAACCGGCTCGGCAAAACAACAAGATGATTTAAAATTGGAAGACAAAGAACAGCTTTTGATTTATCAACTGGCGGCTACTGAATCATTGAATGAAAAACCTTCACTTTTGAGTTTTTATTATCTGGACAATAACACCAAGGTGTCATTTTTAGGCACACCGATGGAATTGACCAAAATTAAAGAAAAAATCATTACCAACATTGAAGCCATCCGCGCCTCTGATTTTCCAGCCAAGCCATCGTCTTTTAACTGCGCTCATTGCGATTTTAAGGGGATTTGTGAATGGGCTGAAGGATAAGGCGCAACTATTGCTTTACACAAGACATTTTGATAGAATATTACTATTCTATGACCTTATCTCGCTACCTGATAATCATGACTGTGGCTACTATTTTGTGCTGGGTGGCTTGGTTTTTAGTACTTTTTAACATCAATCCTCATGAAGCCAGTACCTGGAGTTTCATGGCTTTTTATGTGAGTTTATTTTTGGCCTTGGCCGGATCTTTTACCGTTGTCGGCTTTGGTCTGCGCGTTTGGCTTTTCAAACAAAATGACCCGCATTTTCACCAAGTGAAAAAAACATTCCGCCACGGAATGATTTTTGGCGCGCTTTTAATTATCGCTTTGTTTTTGCAAAGTCAAAAATTATTGCACCTATGGAACACACTGTTACTGATTTTCGCTTTCGCATTTTTAGAATTCTTTTTTATTAGTTCGCCGAGAGAGACATGAGAAAGCAGGCGGAGGCAATGTTTTTTTCTGAAGCGAGGATATGTTTGAGCCAGACCGAGGCATTCCGCGATGGCTGAGGACGGGGAATGCCGAGGTCGATCCTCGACGATAGTCGGAGAGGCGAGTTTATCCGAGCAAAGAAAAATACTTGCCGAGCCTGCAATTACAAAACAATTTTATGAAACAATCGCAACTTTTCGGCAAAACATTAAAAACAGTTCCCAAAGATGAAGTGAGCCGCAATGCCGAGCTTCTTATCCGCGGCGGTTTTATTGATAAATTAATGGCCGGCGCGTATTCCCATCTACCTTTAGGTTATCGAGTTTTGAATAAAATCAAAAATATCATCCGCGAAGAAATGAATGGCATTGGCGGGCAAGAACTTTTTATGCCCGCTCTTCAACCAAAAGCATTGTGGGAAGAAACCGGCCGCTGGAATGATCCTGGCAAGGCGGTAATGTTTCAATTTAAAGGCCGCGAAGACAAAGAATACGGGTTGGGCTGGACGCACGAAGAAGTAATCGTGGACATTGCCCGCAAACGAGTTTCATCGTATAAGGACTTACCGTTCGCGCTTTATCAAATTCAGGATAAATTCCGCGATGAACCGCGCGCCAAATCCGGTCTGTTGCGTGGACGAGAATTCAACATGAAAGACATGTATAGTTTTCACGCCACTGAAGAGGACTTGTTGAATTTTTATGAAAAGTCAAAAATAGCTTATCTGAATGTTTTCAAACGATGCGGCTTGGATGCCTTGGTAGTAGAGGCCTCGGGCGGATCTTTCAGCAAAGAATTTTCTCATGAATTTCAAGCCATGACTCCTTTTGGCGAAGACATAATTTTTTACTGCCCTAAACGCGACTTCGCGCAAAACAAAGAAATTGCCCAAGTTAAAGCCGGTGACAAATGTCCGATCTGTGGCGAAAAAATTCTTGAAGGCAAGGCCATTGAAGTCGGAAATATCTTCAAACTTTACGCTAAATATTCCGCGTCAATGAAATTGCAATTTACAGATGCCGATGGAAAGAAAAAAGATGTTATCATGGGTTGTTATGGTATCGGGCCTTCGCGCGTAATGGGAGCAATCGTGGAGGTAAGCAATGACCAAAACGGCATTATTTGGCCTACAGATGTCGCTCCATATAAAATTCACTTAATAACCATTGGGGACAGCGCGGCCGTAATTGAAGCCGGAGAAAAACTTTATAATCATCTTTTGAAAAAAGGCGAAGAAGTATTGTTTGATGATCGTGCTATTTCTCCCGGCGTTAAATTTGCCGATTCTGACTTGATTGGTATTCCTACACGCTTGATTATCAGTGAAAAAACATTGACTCAAGAATCAGTGGAATTTAAGAGGAGGGGAGAGGCGAAAAACGAATTAAAACCTCTCAAAGAATTGTATGCTTGATCGGTTATTCAGTAAATTCGGTAAACATATTGGCATTGACCTTGGCACTTCCAGCACTCTGATTTACGTGAAAGATCATGGAATTGTTATAAGCGAACCGTCCGTGGTGGCGGTGAATTTGCGCACTGAACAAATTTTAGCCGTGGGCAAGGAAGCCAAAATGATGATGGGAAAAACCCCGCCGTATATTTCCGTCACTAGACCATTGGTGCACGGCGTAATTTCTGATTTTGAAGTAACTGAAAAAATGCTTAAATATTTTATTGAAAAAGTTCATCAAGACAGTTTTTCTTTGGCTACGCGTCCGCGCATAATTATCGGGGTGCCGCAAGACATTACCGAAGTGGAACGAAAAGCAGTGGAAGACGCAGCCATTTCCGCCGGTGCTCGCAAGGTGCATTTAGTTGAAGAGCCCATGGCCGCTGCCATCGGAGCGCGCTTACCAATTGAAGAAGCCATCGCATCAATGATTGTGGATATTGGCGGGGGCACGGCGGACATCGCAGTGATTTCTTTAAGCGGAGCCGTAACTTGGAAGTCAATCCGCGTGGCCGGTGATGAAATGAACAAAAATATTGTTCAATATGCCAAAGACCATTTTAATCTATTAATTGGCGAACGTTACGCCGAGGAATTAAAAATAAAAATCGGATCAGCGGTACCAATGTCCGAACCGATGGAATGCACTTTGCGCGGCCGTGATCTAATGACTGGTCTACCGCGCGAAATTATCATCAACGACGAACAAGTGCGTTCCGCGTTAAGCCGTTCGGTTCGTTCTATGATCGAAAGCATCATATCAGTTTTGGAAATTACTCCGCCGGAGCTAGTGGCTGATATTCACGAGCGAGGAATTGTATTGTCAGGCGGCGGATCATTATTAGCTGGATTGGATCGCGCTATTGCTGAAGCCACGGAAATTCCGGTTAGAATTGCCGACGACCCTCTCACTTGCGTGGTGCGCGGCACCGGCATTCTTCTGGAACGTCCCGATCTGCTGGAAATTGTCGGCCTGCCAACTTCAGGATCTTTACGGTAAAATTATGTCCACGCGCCGTCTTTTTCTTTCTATCTCCGCTGTTTTTATTCTTATCTTTTTAGCCCATTCTCTGGGCTTTTTAACTGTGTTGGAAAATTTATCGCGGCGCGTAATTTCGCCGATTGCCAAAACAATTTATTTGATTGAATTAAAAACCAAAAATTTTTATGCCGGTCTTGGCAACCAACAAAATATAATTTCTGAAAACGAACAATGTCAAGCCAAACTTCGAGAACTTTACCTGGATCAAACGGAGTTGGCTTTATTGCGCGAAGAAAACAGAATTTTGCGCGCCGAATCCAATTTCATCAAACCGGAACAAAAAAAGATCGTGGCTGAAATTATCAGCAAGACCACCGACGGCGCGTCCAATTCAATTATTATCAATCGCGGCAGTAATAATGGAATTGCCGTCGGCGATCCTGTATTTTTTGAAAATGGATTCCTTCTTGGTCGAATCATCAATGCGGAGACCACTTCCGCCATAATCCGCTTAATCACTGACAATCGCAGTAAAATCACCGCTTCCATCATTAATCAAAATAAAACCCAAGGATTGGTGGAGGGCGAACACGGCCTAAGCATTAAAATGAAAATGATCCCGCAAGACGAAAATGTGCAAATTGACGACATTGTCATCACTTCCGGCGCGGAAAATAAAATACCGCGTGGACTAATCATCGGCAAAGTTGAATCAATTCAAAAAGAACTGTACGAACCGTTTCAAAGCGCGAATCTGCGACCGCTCGCCGACCTGGACAAAGCCGTCATTGTCACCGTAATAACGCAACAATAATTCCGCGAAAATATGGTTCAATTTTTTTTCATCATTTTTCTTTTTACTCTTTTCGTTTCCAGGCCAGCTTACGCGTTTTGGCCGGCTTTGTTTATCGGCTTTTTTTTGGAATTATTCGCCGCCACTCCTTTTGGCTTGATAATTTTTTCCTTGCTCATGAGTTTGGCCGGCGCTTATCTTTTATTCAATTATTTTTTCACCAATCGCTCTTGGCCGGCGCTTTTGGTTTTAGGCGTCTGCGGCACTTTAATTTTTCGCCTTATTTTTTATTTACTAAATTTAGTGATGATAATAAAAGGCGCCACTAATTTTTCTCAAACCTTTGGCGAATACTTTATTGAAACAATGAAATACACGATTTATAATGTGATTTTATTGTTTTTAATTTTCACTCTAGCCAACCGCTTAAGTAAAAAACTAAAAACCGTTTTTTTGATAAGATAGTTATGTTCAAAAATTTTCTCCGTCGCCGCGATCCTTTTGTTGTTAAAACAGATACTTTGGCTGATCCTGATGTAAGCGGCATTATTAAAAAACGTTGGGTGGAAGATTCTTTTTCCGGCGATGATAAAAATTCTCCTGAACCAATTAAAGACTTCTTGTGTCTAGCCATTTCCAAAAAACGATTTTTTTGGCTTAGCGCGATTATCAGTTTATTATTTGTGGTTGTTATCGGCCGTTTGGCCTATTTGGAAATTTTCAAAGGAGAAACTTATCGCCAACTGGCTGAAAACAATCGGTTGCGCGTCAAACCAATACCGGCTGAACGCGGTATTATTTATGACCGCAATCTCACGCCGCTCCTCGCTAATATCCCTAATTTTACGCTTAATCTTCTACCGCACGACTTGCCCCAAAATGAAATCCAACGCGCTGAAGTAATTAAAAAAATCTCCGTTTTGGCTCAACTGCCAACTGAAGAAATTATCAATAAAATTGAAGAATTCAAGGATTTTGGTTATCGCTCAATTAATATCCGTTCCAATCTTGATTATGAAACCGCCATTCTTTTAAATGCCGCCTCGGCCGAATTTCCAGGCGTGAGCGTGGATATTAGCAGCCGCCGCCAATATTTTTTTACAGAAGCAACTCCAAACACTTCCGCCTCAGCCGCTTCGCTGGCGCATCTTTTCGGCTATATGGGCAAAGTGAACAAAGATGATTTGATTTTGAATCAAAATTATTTACCCACTGATTTCATAGGCAAATCCGGTTTGGAAAAATTTTATGAAAAAGAATTGCGCGGAACATATGGCAAACGGGAAATAGAAGTTGACGCCATGGGCAAAGAAAAAAACACAGTGAGCGTGGAAGCGCCGCAAGCAGGCCAAAATTTAATTCTGGCGATTGATTTGAATTTACAAAAAAAAATGGAAGAGTCATTGGCCGCGGAATTGCGCGCTAGTGGCAAAAAGAAAGCCTCGGCCGTGGCTCTTAATCCGCAAAATGGCGAAATTCTGGCCTTGGTTAATCTGCCTGCTTTTAACAATAACTTATTCAGTCGCGGCATCAGTTTTGAGGACTATCAAAAATTATTGGTTGATCCAAACGCACCGCTGTTCAGCCGCGCCTGGGCCGGCAGTTTTCCTTCCGGCTCGGTAATCAAACCAATTATCGCCGCGGCCGCGCTAAGCGAGGGGCTGATCAATCGCCAAACGACCTTTTTCAGTTCTGGCGGATTACAAATCAACACCTGGTTTTTTCCGGATTGGAAAGCCGGCGGTCATGGCGTTACCAATGTGGTTAAAGCATTAGCTGAATCAGTTAATACTTTTTTCTATATTATTGGCGGAGGATATGAAAATTTTGCCGGTCTTGGCTTGGGAAAAATCTCGGAATATCTAAAAAAATTCGGCCTGGCCAATACTTTGGGGATTGACCTGCCTGGTGAAACCGCCGGATTTATACCTTCGCGCGAATGGAAAGAAGATGTTAAAAAAGAAAGATGGTACATCGGCGACACTTACAACTTGTCAATTGGACAAGGAGACTTGTTGGTAACTCCGTTGCAGGTGGCTAACTATACCGCCATTATTGCCAATGGCGGGACATCTTATCAACCGCATTTGGTGAAAAGTATAGTTAATACCGAAATCAAAGAAAAAATAGACATCGCGCCGCGTATTGTTGAAAAAAAAGTTCTACCAGATTCCATTTTATCAATTGTGCGCGAAGGCATGCGCGCCACCATTACTTCCGGCAGCGCCCAATCTCTCAATACACTGCCAGTAGCTGTGGCCGGCAAAACCGGCACAGCGCAATGGTCTTCCAAATACTCGCCGCACGCGTGGTTCACAGGTTTTGCGCCTTATGAAAATCCACAAATTGTCTTGACGATTTTGATTGAGGAAGGAGGAGAAGGTAGCCATGTGGCTGTGCCAGTGGCGCGCGAGGTCTTTGGCTGGTGGGCTAAAAATCGCTAAAATGGGCCTATTATCTCTTTTATCCACACCCTGCTTGACACTATTGTTACATATGATATACTGCTCCCATATAAATCAATATCCCGCCTAATAAGGCGCGATTTTTTAACACTATTATGTCTATTGGGGATCAAATCTATTTAACAGCTTCAGGGCTGAAAAAACTCAAAATTGAGCTTATCGCGCTAAAGGCCAAACTGCGCGAAGTGGCTGAACGAATTGACAAAGCCAAAGAATTGGGCGACTTATCGGAAAACGCCGAGTATCACGAAGCCAAAGAGGATTATGCTTTCACTGCCGGCAAAATTATGGAAATTGAGGATACTCTGAATCGTGCGTCGGTAATGGCCGAACAGACGCAGAAAGAAGTGGTGCAAATGGGTTCAACCGTGCGCGTTCAAAACAATGACGGCCGGGAAAAAGAATACACATTGGTTGGCCCTAATGAAGCAAATCCAACTGCCGGCAAAATCTCTTATGAATCGCCCTTGGCCCAGGCATTTTTGGGGCATAAAAAAGGGGAGCGGGTGGAAGTTACCACTCCGGGTGGTTCAACAAATTACACGATAGAGGGAATAAAATAAAGTTAAAATTTTTTTGTCATTGCGAGAGCTCTGATTTTCAGTGCACGAAGCAATCTCACATAAATACCCCTAAATTAAAAGGGGTATTTATTGTATTTGGCAAATCTTGACTTTTTATATGATTTATATTAAGATTTAAAACAGTTAGAATGACCTTTGACAAAAATCACGCCAGCCGGTGGTCGGCTTGGTTGTGAAAATATATAGAATACTACGGTTCTGGGAAGTTCGCGGATGCCATGATTAAGTTTGTGGCGAAAGGGAGGAGTCATGTCAATCCTAGAAAATTCCACCACGATCAAATCTGTCTGGGATGGGGTTACACTGAAAAGTGTGATTTCCGGTTTCATCCTGGCGGTCATCATGTGCGCCGCCAACTCCTACCTCACGCTCAAGGCGGGCGTCATCGAGGAAGGGCCGATCATCGCGGCATTGATTTTCACCGGCATCTTTTTTGCGCTGAAACAAAAAGTAACCACTACCGAGGCCATGATCGCGGCCACTATGGGATCGGCCGGCGGAAGCTTCGGATTCGTCACCAACATCTTCGCGGCCTTCCAAATGGTGGGTATTACGCTCACCACCGGCCAGATGATGCTGCTCACGCTTTCTACTGGCGTTTTCAGCGT
>JACROI010000062.1 GCA_016214465.1 Candidatus Magasanikiibacteriota bacterium | reverse complement strand
TATATTTCAAACACAAAAAATGACAACAAAAAATCGGGCTTACTCGCTTGTTCTGGAAACACCAGAACAGACCAGTACGCCCGATGAAAAAGTGTCCTTAACTTATCCACATAGCTGTCTTGACGAAGGGGTCCACTATAGACAGTGATGATTTGGGTGCGTCCATGGCTTCACCTCTCTGGTTTGGCCTGATTCCAGGAAGGTAGGGCTTGGTGACTCCGGCGTCAAGTGCAGAGCGTGGGAAGACGGACAACCCGACCCCTCTTCTTGTTGTGAGGTTGTTCCGTCCATGACAGTCCGCGGTTCGGCGGCATCCTCCGCCACGACCTTCGAACCTCCAACGCCCGTCCCCATGTCCGCGTCCTTCCACCCCCTCACGAGCATCACGACCCGCGCCGCTTGCGTCACCACTTCAGGTGTGATATTCTCAAAATATGCTAGTAGGGAACGCAGGCGGGTCTTTCTAATGTCGTCCTGTCCGGCCTACCAATACAAAACTCCCTCGGACAACCGAGGGAGTTTGATGATAAAATTATTTTTTCAAAGCGTCTTTCAGTGTCTTGCCGGATTTGAATTTCGGCACGGTGACTGGCGGAATTTGTATTTTCTCGGTTGGTCTTTGCGGATTCACGCCCACGCGCCCGGCTCGTTTCTTGGCTGAAAAAGTGCCAAAACCGGCAATGGTAACTTCCCCGGCGGCTTTTAAAGTATTGGTTACTGTTTCGGTAAAACAAGCAATCATTTCTTCGGCCTGCTTTTTGGAAACAGCGCATTTTTCCGCGATAATCTCAGCTAACGCAACTTTATTCATAGTCCACCTCCCCTCTATCGGGCCAAAGCCCGTTATATTTTAATTTCTTTTTGAATTAATTTAATTTTTTTCGTGTTTTTGGTTTTTGGGTCAACTTCCACATACAGCGCGTTCACCATTGCCATTTCAGTTTCCGGCCATTCAAATTTGGCGTCGTTTTCTTTTACAAATCTTTCAATCACATTTTCTTTGGCAACTCCGATAACAGTGTCTTTGGCGCCGGTCATGCCTACATCTGTGATAAATCCCGTGCCTTTGGATAAAATTCTGGCATCGGCGGTTGGCACATGCGTGTGCGTGCCCCAAACAGCCGCAACGCGGCCATCCAGAAAATAGCCCATAGCCACTTGTTCGGATGTGGCTTCAGTATGAAAATCCAGCAAAATCGCGTCAATTTTTTCATCGGCGTATTTTGCCAAAATTTCTTCCATTACTGTGAAAGGATTGGATAGTTTGATTTTTCTTTGTTTATCTTCGCCTTTTTTTTCCAAATTATTTTCAATAAAGACCCGACCCAACAAGTTTACCACAAGAACCTTTTTTGTGGCAAGAGTTAGCAATTTTTCCCCCACGCCAGTAACCTCGACCATATTGGCCGGACGCAAAAGCGGGGAGTCCGTTTCCGTGAGAATTTGCTCAACTTCCGGCTTGTCAAAACAATGGTCGCCATTGGTAAAGAAGTCCACGCCGGCCAACTGCATCTCGCGCAATGTTTTGTGAGTAACGCCAGAACCATGCGCCGCGTTTTCCGCGTTGGCAATCACCAAGTTTGGCTTGTATTGTTTTTTCAGCGACGGCAAAATTTTTTGCAAGGCCTGCCGCCCGGTGCGGCCGACAATGTCGCCGAAAATTAAGAATTTGAGCATATATTATGTCATTGCGAGGAGCGAAGCGACGAAGCAATCTTGTGAAATGGAGGAGATTGCTTCGCTCCGCTCGCAATGACTTTTTTATTTCGCGTACTCAATCACTCTTTTTTCCCTAATCACAGTAATTCTAATTTCACCCGGATATTGTAATTCTTGTTCAACTTTTTGCGCGATGTTGCGCGCCAGATTGTAAGCGTTCAAATCATCAATTTCTTCCGGTTTTACAAACACGCGCACTTCGCGGCCGGCTTGGATGGCATAGACCTTTTCAATGCCTGGAAAAGAATTGGCAACATTTTCCAATTCTTCCAAACGATGCACAAATTGTTCGTATGAGTCCTTGCGAGCTCCGCGACGCGCTCCGGAAATGGCATCAGCCGCTTTTACAATGCAAGCAATTAAAGTCGTCGGCTTGTCTTCATGATGAGCCAAAGCCGCGTAAGCGATTTCTTCGTCAAAATTGAATTTCTTTAATATCTGATGTCCGATTTCCGGATGTCCGCCTTGTGTTTCATGGTCAATGGCTTTGCCGATGTCATGGAAAAATCCGGCTTTTTTGGCCATGACCGCGTTCACGCCCAATTCTTCAGCCATCATAGCGGACAAATGCGCCACCTCGGTGGAGTGATTCAAGATATTTTGGCCATAGCTCGTGCGATATTTCAAACGGCCGATAATGGAAATCATTTTTGGATCCAAGCCGGTAAAACCAAGCTGGTATACTGCTTCTTCGCCTGTTTTTTTAATGTCAGTGGACAGTTCAATTTTTGCGGCTTCAACATATTCTTCAATGCGTGCCGGCTGAATGCGGCCGTCGGCGATCAATTTATCCAAAGCCAATTTGGCCACCTGCCGGCGAATCGGCGAAAAGCCGGACACGGTAATTGCTTGCGGCGTGTCGTCAACAATCAATTCGCAGCCCGTGAGTTTTTCAATGGTTTTGATATTGCGGCCTTCTTTGCCAATAATACGGCCTTTCATTTCTTCATTTGGCAAATCAACCACCGAGCTCGTGGTTTCGGCCGCGTGCGAAGACGCGTAACGTTGGATGGCTGTGATAATTATTTCTTTGGATTTTTGTTCAAACACCTCGGTGGATTCCTGTTCCAGTTTATAGACGCGACCCATTAAATCATCTTTGATTTTTTGCTCCACTTGTTTGAGCAATTCTTCGCGCGCCTGTTCTTGAGTGAGAGCGGCAACAGCTTGTAATTTTAAAATGGCCTCATCGCGCAGTTTTTCCACCTCGGCTTTTATTTCATTGATTTTTTCAACTCGTTCCTGCAGTTTTTGTTGTTTATCCTGCAATTCCAAAAGTTTTTGGTCAAACAGGGATTCGCGTTTTTCCAATCGTTGCTGAATGGAACGCAATTCCTGACGGCGCGTTTCTTCTTCTTTTTTCGCCTCGTCAATAATCTGTAAGGCCTTTTCGCGGGCGCGGAGCATCATTTCCTGCTGTTTGGTCTTGGTTTCGTTAATGATTTTTTCGGCCTTGGTTTCCACTGAATCAGCGCGCGAGCGGGCAATGCGTTGGCGCAGAAAATAGCCAATTAAAAGACCAAGTCCTCCGCTCAAAATAAAGAGGAAAAGTAAAATTGTATTCATACCTCGTTCCAAATCCGCAGATGTTTAGAAGAGGTTGATAGAAAGCAAAAATTTGCCTGTATTCAGGCGAGAATGTAGAGTAGTTATTTTTTCAGAATCGGAGAATAAGAACATGGAGATAAAATTTGACCGAAATAACTGTTTTTTGCCTCACTTCAACCATTTGGCTTCCAAAATCCGGTAGGATTTAATTAATAATTAAGTATGAATATATGATAACACAGATAGTAATTTTTGTCAAAAATATAGGCCATTGATTTTCGGTTTATTTTAGTGGTATGATGTCTGTATTATGTATGAGGAATATAAACAAAAATTGAAATCAATTGTTAAGGGTAGGACTGTCATTTTTATTGACGCGGCAAATTTGGAACGGTCGGTCCAAGATATGTGGGTTAATCCAAAAGATATTACCGATGATTTTAAAAAATATGAAGCGGATAAATTATGCTGGCGGGTTGATTACAGAAAGTTTGAAAAATTTTTTAAAGAAATCGGCGATTTGCAAAAAATTAATTTTTACTCGGCCAATTTTGGCTCTGAATCGCATAATCGTTTTTTAACTTTTTTAAAAAATCTTGGCTTAAAATTAAAAACTAAGTCAATAAAAGAATATATTGATCACACACCAACTACCCAGCATCGCAAAGCTAATTTTGATGTGGAGATTGCCGTGGACGCAACTTTTTCGTTAAAAGATTACGATACTTTTATTTTATTCTCCGGCGATTGTGATTTTGAATATTTACTAAAATTTCTTCGCGGACAAAACAAGACAACAATTGTTTTTTCCAGGTCGGGTCATATCGCCAGGGAATTGCCGCCGGCCTGTAATCAATATTTTGATATTGCTGATTTTAGAAGTGAAATACTGCGGATTGCTTTAAAAATCAAATAAAAGCAAAGAATCTCGCCTTTTGGGCGAGATCCTGCGGTTGATGACAAATGACACTTCTATCACTTGCAAAGTTATAATACCGCAATTATAACTGTTTGTCAAGGTTTGTTTGTCCACAGCCACGAATTTTGTCAAAATTATGGCGGGGGCGCATGGCGGAGATAAAAAATACCGCCAGCTGTTGAGCTAGCGGCGTGAAATGTGAGTTTCGCTGGTTTTGGTTATCAGAGCGAGGCGAGAAGAAGGTCTTCCATTTCCAACACTTTCACCTGCGTTGGCTTGTCTGGGCCGAAGACGCCGACATAGCCGTCCATGCGGTTTTTGTTCGGCAGGAAAAGCGCGCGCAGATGGCCGACGAGGAATTTTACTCCGATGTGGCTCTGCTCAAACAGCAAGCCGGTTGGGGTGATTTCAAAGCCGCGTTTTTCCACAAAGACCAGCTTGGACCACGAGAACCGTTTGATGATTGTGCCATCATCATCCAGCACGAGCGCTCCGACAATACGCCCGTCAATGTCCACGCCGGCATCGCGACAGAGAACACCGAGTGTCGGCTCTTGGACGACTATTGGCGCGCCATACTCGTTATACATGGTGTCTACGGTAAAGAATTTGTCGCGACCGGTAGGATCACCTTCCTCACTCGTCTCTTGGCATCGGATGTTGATATCAAACCCTTGATGACGACGGGTCAGTACGTATTCCCACCCGCCTCGGCCGGGTATGGTTATTCTTATGCCTTCCTGTAAATCCTTGACCATCTCCAAAACCTTCAAAGTCGCGTCGTTCATTCTGCCCTCCTTTTCCTCTGATTACAGAGGAGTTGGTTGTGTGTCTGCATTTTATTTCATTTAATCTGTTTTGTCAATATGTCCCATTTGACTCTAAGACCATAAAAGAGTATCATTTGAATACATGAATGTCTCGGAATTAGCCCGACAACTCAACACCACCACCACCGAACTGTATCATTTATTGCCGCAGTTTGGTTTTGATATTGGCCGCAAGGCCGTGAAAGTGGATGATCGTGTGGCGTATAAAATACAGGCGGCCTGGCCGCCGCTGTATCGGAAATGGCAGGATGAACAAAAGGCCAAATATTCTTTAAACGCGAATGAGGCGCTGAAAGCGCAAGGCGCTGGAGAAGGCGCGGAAAAAAAAGTGATACAAGTTCCTCCGGCCATTACTGTGCGCGATTTCGCAAGTAGATTAAATTTACCGGTTACGACAGTCATTCGTGAATTGCTTAAAAATGGAATTTTGGCCTCGCTTAACGAGCGAATTGATTATGAAACCGCGAACATTATCGGCGGTGATTTGGGAGTGAAAATTGAACCAGAAGCCGAGAAAAAAAATGAAGAAATAGACAATACTTCACTTGACCGGCTCAAAGATATTTTGGAAAGCGAGGACAAAAAAAATTTGGAGCCGCGGCCGCCGGTGGTAGTTGTGATGGGTCATGTTGACCATGGCAAAACGCGGCTGTTGGATGCCATTCGCAAAACTAATGTCATGGGTGGCGAGGCTGGTGGCATTACCCAGCACATTGGCGCGTATCAGGTAATGGTGCCTTTTAAAAATGAAACAGGTGGAAAAATTGAAAATCGTTCGCTCACTTTTATTGACACTCCTGGCCACGAGGCCTTTACGATAATGCGTTCGCGCGGCGCCAAAGTGGCGGATATTGCCATACTGGTAGTGGCTGCTGATGACGGCGTTCAACCGCAAACCAAAGAGGCGGTTAAAATAATTGAGGCGGCCAAGCTGCCATTTTTAGTGGCGTTGAATAAAATTGACAAACCAGAGGCGGATGTTGACCGAGTCAAAGCGCAATTAGCGGAAATTGGATTGCAGGCCGAAGAATGGGGCGGCAAAACAGTCATTGTGCCAATTTCAGCCAAAGCCGGAATGAACATTGATAAATTATTGGAAATGGTTCTTTTGCTCGCTGATATTGATAAAGAAAAAATCGTGTCTAATCCTAATCGTCGGGCTGTCGGCACAATCGTGGAATCGCATATTGACCCGCAAGCCGGGCCTGTGGCGACTCTGTTGGTGCAGAGCGGAACTTTGCGCGTTGGTGAAAATTTGGCAATAAATTTTGCTTTGTACGGCCGCGTCAAGGCATTGAAAAATTGGAAAGGCGAGTTTGCAAAAATTGCTCCGCCGTCTATGCCAGTGCAGATTTTGGGTTTTAAAGTTGCGCCGGCAGTGGGCGATATTTTGGAAGTGCCGGAATCAGTCAAGGGCTTGGAAAAGAAATTAAAACCATCGTATTTGGTACAGGAAAAATCAGTGATTACTCAGCCAATTCAGGCGGCGGCCGGAGAAGGAGAAGAAGCCGTGGCCAAGAAAAAATATTCAATAATTATTCGCGCTGATGTGCTTGGTTCTTTGGAAGCGATTTTGGGCGCTTTGGAAAGAATGATTCATCCGGAAGTCGGTGTGGATGTGGTGGCCAAAGGTTTGGGTTCTGTGACTGACGCCGAGATTTTGCGAGCGGCAGCCACCGGAGCGCATATTTTAGGATTTCATGTGCCAATCGCCCCCAAAGCGGAATTAATGGCTAAACAAAAAGGCGTCGTGATTAAACATTACAAAATTATTTATGACCTGCTTGGCGATGTGAAAAAAGAATTGGAAAAACTTTTGCCGCCGGAAATTTTGCGTGAAGAGCTTGGCAAAATTGAGGTGTTGGCGATTTTCAGAACAGAGAAAAAATATCAAATCGTGGGCGGCCGCGTGTCTGAAGGCCGGGCGGAGAATAATGTGAAAACTCGAATTATGCGCAATAGAGAACAGGTTGGCTCGGGCGAAGTGGTGGAGTTGCAAGCCGGTCGGCAAAAAGTGAAAGATGCTTTGGCCGGTCAGGAATGCGGATTGAAATTGCAAACCAAAGACGCTGTTGAGGTGGGGGATAAGATTGAACTGTATTATGAAGAGATTAAAGAAAGAAAATTAGGATTTTAAATATATGCTCGAACTCAATAAAGACAATTTTAAAAAAGAAGTGTTGGAAAGCAGCGTGCCGGTATTGGTGGATTTTTTCGCCACTTGGTGCGGGCCATGTAAAATGATGATGCCGATTGTGGAGGAATTGGCCGCCGGCGCCGGCCAGAATTTCAAAGTCGCTAAAATCAATGTTGATGAGGCCAATGATTTGGCGCAAGAATACGATGTAATGAGCATCCCTACATTTATTGTTTTTAAAAATGGCAAAGAAACTGAACGAGTGATGGGCGCTCAAGCTAAAGAAAAATTATTGGAAATTTTAAAATAATTTTATGTCTGTCTTTAAATCAGCTCTTAGTCAATTAAGAACAGCGGCCGAGGCCATGAATTTAGATCCGTCGGTTTTGGAAGTCTTGAAAAAACCACAGCGCGTGATTGAATTATCGTTGCCTTTGAAAAAAGATGACGGTACAGTAGAGGCGTTTGAGGCCTATCGGGTGCAGTATAACAACGCGCGCGGACCGTTCAAAGGCGGTATTCGTTATCATCCCGATGCTTCCTTGGACGAAGTAAAGGCCTTGGCTTTTTGGATGACTATCAAATGCGCCGTGGCTGATATTCCTTATGGAGGGGCCAAAGGAGGTATAAAACTTGACCCGAAAAAATTATCCGAACACGAATTGGAACATTTGACTCGCGGCTATACTCGCGCTTTGCGTTGGGCAATAGGGCCGAAACAAGATATTCCCGCGCCTGATGTGAACACCAACGGGAAAATCATGGGCTGGATTGCGGATGAATTTGGAAATTTGGTTGGTGAATACAAACCAGCGGTGGTGACCGGCAAACCAATCGCCATTGGCGGATCAGAGGGGCGCGAAGTAGCGACCGGCACAGGCGGATTTTTCGTGTTGGCAGAGGTTTTGAAAAAAATGAAAAAAGATCCTAAAAAAATGAAAGTTGTGATTCAGGGAATTGGCAATGTTGGTTATTGGTTTGCGAAAGCGGCGCAAGCGGCCGGAATGAAAATTGTGGGCGTGTCTGATTCTCGCGGCGGAATTTATGACAAACGAGGTTTGGGAATGGATATTGATCATGTGATGGAAACAAAAAAGAGCAAAGGGCTTTTGGCAGGATGTTATTGTTCCGGCTCGGTGTGCGATTGCAAAAATTATCAGGCAGTGAGCAATGAAAAATTATTGGAATTACCTTGCGATGTGCTAGTGCCGGCGGCTTTGGAAAATCAAATTATGGCTCATAATGCCAACCGTATCAAAGCGCCGATTATACTTGAGTTGGCCAACGGCCCGGTTGATTCAGAGGCCGACATCAAACTCGCGAAAAAAAATGTTTTGATAATTCCCGATGTTTTGGCAAATTCCGGCGGGGTGGTGGGGAGTTATTTGGAATGGGTGCAGAATCTTTACGGATATTCTTGGAAAGAAGAAGAGGTTTTGAGCAGAATGAAAGACAAATTAGCCGCGGCTTTGAGCGTGGTTTGGCAGGCGCGCGAAAAGCAAAAAGTGACCATGCGCGTGGCCGCTTTTATCGTGGCTCTGCGCCGTTTGGGCGAGGCCATGAAAG
>JACROI010000001.1 GCA_016214465.1 Candidatus Magasanikiibacteriota bacterium | reverse complement strand
TGAACACCCTTGAGCAGATTGACCAACTGCGGGTCGGCTTTGACCTGTGCCAAGATGGCTGTGGCGCGAGTTTCAAACTCCGCGCCTGACATGATCGGCTCTTGCCGCAACCGTTCGGTTGCTAGAGCAATGAGCCGACCATAGTCCAGCTTCGGCTGATTCAGATAAAAATCACGATCGGCGTTTACCACCGTGGACTTAAGTCCCTGCGGTGGAATGCGGCGACAGCGCTTGTCAAAAAGCGTGACCAAGGCCGGTTTCACAACCGCCACGCCATTGACAATCTGCACCTGCAATTCGCCAGAGGCAATGCGGCGCGCCACATCTATTCCTAGACGGCTGAGCAATGCCTCGTCATCTCCGCGACTCCATTCATCGTACTTTCCCATGATTTCCTCCATTTTCAGGCGGTCAGCCCGAAAATCTTTTGCCCCTGCCCGAGGCGCGGGTTCCTCCTCAACATAAGGAGAAAAAAACACTGAAAACCACATTTTCAGCATATCTTTCCCCTTATGATTTTAAAATTTAAATTAAGTCAAAGAACAACTGACTTTACTTTATACCACAATCATTAATTCCTGTCAACCGCCACATCTCCGCTTTGTTTATCCTCACTTTAACAATTTTGCCAATCACATCCACACCACTCTCAAACTCCACCAACTTATACTCCCGTGAATTGCCGACATAGATATTTTTATTCGCGTCAACACACCTTTCAACCAATACCTCCACTGTTTGACCGACATATTTTTGATTTTTTCGCAGAACAATTTCCTCCATCAAATTTTGCAAAACACGCCACCGCCGCTCTTTTTCCAAATGCGGCACATCATCAGCCCAATGCGCCGCGGCTGTGCCCGGGCGTGGAGAATATTGCGCGAGGTAGGCAATGTCAAAATCCGCCGACTTATACAATTCCACTGTTTTTTGAAAATCATTTTCCGTTTCGCCCGGGAATCCCACAATAATATCCGTGCCCAAAGCAATGTCCGGCCGGATTTTTCTGATTTTTTCCGCAATTTTTAAAAATTTTCCCACTGTGTATTTACGATTCATCTTTTTCAAAATTTCATTACTGCCCGATTGCACGGCAAGATGCAAATAATTCATAATCTTTGGCAAAGCCAATGCTTCAATCATTTCATCATCAATATATTGCGGGTCAACTGAAACAAATTGAATGCGATTAATGCCCTCAATTTGATTGATTTTCAAAAGCAAATCGGCAAAAGAAAAATTCTTTGCGTCTGGCGCCTGATAATTATTCACCACTTGCCCCAACAGCTGAATTTCCAAAAATCCGCGACTGGCCAAATCGCGAACCTCACACAAAATATCCGCCATTGGCCGATTGGTTTCGCGACCGCGAGCAAAAGGCACAATGCAATAAGCGCAAAAATTATTACAACCAAACTGAATCGGCACCATGGCTTGATAAGTATTGCGAAAACGCGGAATAATTTCCCAATAATTAATTGCGGAATTTTGTGCGCCGGCTTTTATCAAACCCAAATCAATCAGTTTATCAGCCAATTTTGGCAAGTCTGTAATGGGAAAAAATAAATCCACATTGGAAAATTGGCGGCGCAATGCGCCGTCTTTATCCCGGCCTGGCAGACAGCCGGTAATGCCGATAATCAAATCCGGCCGCGTATTTTTCAATTGTTTTAAATTATGAATTTGGCCGAAAATGCGATCTTCCGCACTCTTGCGCACCGAACAAGTATTTAACAACACCAAATCGGACTTGTCCGGTCCGCCTGCCTCCACTCCGCCCAATGAAATCAGCAATCCGGCAATACGCTCGGAATCGGACTTATTCATTTGGCAACCAAAAGTAATGATAAAAAAGGTGAACATAATAAGTGGATATATTATATCCACACCCACCAATAAAAAGCAAAAAATAGCGCCGTCCCATTTGGAACAGCGCCTCACTTGTATCCCTCTAGTTGTTTTTGATGATCAGCTGGTGGCCGTTAATCACGAAAGCCACGCGGCGCGGAGCCATCCAGCTCCGCTCTTGCTTTCCCGGTGGAATTTTTACTTGAAAAACAAACTCCCACTCCTCTTCCCACCCTTTTTCCTGCGGAGCAAAGCCGGCTGCGCACACTGCCTGAACATCCCACCAGCAGTCAAGAACCTCGCCTCCGGTATCCAAGGCAACGCGCTTGACGCGCTTGGCCAATTCGGCAAATTTGTCATCACAGATTTGCCGCAATTGACCCCAACTGTGCTGTCCACAGACCAAGCCGATCAAAAGTCGGCCGTCAGCAGTCCATTTCACCTTGGCCACTCGCAACTTTTGCAAGAGGTTCTCCACGACTGCTCCATTGTTTATTTTTGTCATCCCTCACCTCCTCTAAAGAGACCTTTTACTATACAACATCACGCTATATTTGTCAACAGTTGCCAAATGTGGTATGCTATTAGTTGAAAATAACTATTTTAAAATAATAAGTATGGCCAATTTAGAAAACCGACCGAATTTTGAACAAATAAGCCAAATAAAGCCGGCTAAAAAAATGACGCCGAGCGAAGCAAGAGAAGAATTACACCAAGGAGATGGAAAAACTGACGAAACCAAGCCAATGTCTTTTCCCACTGAAGATAAAATGCCGGGCGCGAAAAAAATAAACAAAATCGGCTTGGATAAAGGCGAACAATTTCGCTTACAAGACGAAATTGACAAAATGCAAGGAGAAATGGACAAACAGATGGAAATTATTTCCAAACTGTGGGCTGGTGACAAGGATCAATCCAAAGCAGAAAAACAAAAAGAAAAAATCAAAGTAAAATTTGAACCGCGCATCGCCGAATTGCAGAATAAATTAAAGGAAGAATTTGGTGAAAGAGAAAATTTGGAAGGACTTTTGCCACAACTCAAAAAACAAGCTGAAGAAAGCGATGCCAAACGAGCGGCAAAAATACGGGAAAAAAATGCCAAAAAAGATTTGACTGATGCTTACAAAAAATTGGTTGATATGGAAGACATTTTAACCGAGGTCACGGCCAAAAGAAGCGGCGCTATTATGCGCCTATTTCGCGGCAAGAATGATTCTAGAGAACTGGACTATCAAAAAGCGCTTAAAGCGGTGGAAGAAGCAAAAAATGGTGTTGAAGAAGCTGAGCAGCAGGCGGAAAAAAATATTCCGACAGAGGTCAAACCAAAGGCGGCGACCATCTATCGCCGCGGTACTCTTGGCCTAGCTCAACCTTTCGGAATCAAATTAGAAATGAAAAAAAATGAATTAACTCCGAAATTGTCTCCCAAAAAACCGGCTATCATAGCTGGTGAACATAAAATTGTATTTAAAGAAGAACCAATTCAAGCCCAACGCAAAGTGGAAGTGAATTTGCCGCCGGCGCAGGAATCAGAACGAGAAATCGCGCCAGAAGCGGTTTCAGACGCGAAAAAACAATTGGTAATTCATATTAAAAACATGTTTTTCAAACAAGAAAGCAGTGGCGAGTTGATATTGAAAAATGCGGCTCTGATGGAACGATTGGCCGATGCTAATTTCCAAGGTGAACAACAAATTTTAAATAAAGCCATCTTGGACACTAAAGAGGAAATGATAAAATTGTACAAACTCACACTTGAAGAACAACTCAAATTGGAAGGAGCTAAATTTAATGATTTGGCTGAAGGCGGAAAATTGGCCAAACGATTATCAGCCATCTTTAAAAAACAGCCGGAAAATTATCAGCAATTTCTGGCGCTTGAAGATCTGTTTGAAGCCAACACTAAAACAGTTGGTGTTGCTCCAAAAAAACCGGCCCGACCGGCTCCTCCAGTTTTCCGAAACTGGTAGACAAACTAAAATAGCCCCGACTGTATCGGGGCTATTTTAGTTTAATTCACTTTTTCTCTTTGATTTCTTTCACCACTCTGGCAATAAATTCTTTCTTGCCGATGTTTATCGGTTTTTCTTCGCCTCGCATACGCACCATCAAATCTCCCCCGCTCAATTCCTTATCGCCAATTACCAAAACATACGGCGTTTTTTGCTCAACTGCCTTGCGCACTTTATTGCCGACTGTTTCATCACTATCATCAATTTCCACCCGAACGCCCGCCTCAATAAATTCCGTAGCCAAAGCCCGCGCTCCTTCCACATGTTTTACCGACACTGGCGCCAAAATCACCTGCATTGGCGAAAGCCACATTGGAAACGCTCCGGCATATCGTTCAATCAAAAAAGCCATGGTGCGCTCAAACGCGCCAATGGATGAACGGTGAATAACTACCGGCTGTTTTTCTTGCCCATCTTTATCAATATATTTCATATCAAATCGCTTGGGCATTACAAAATCATACTGCACGGTAAAAGCAGTTTCCTCATGACCATTGACTTTTTTTATCTGCACATCAATCTTCGGCCCATAAAAAGCGGCCTCCCCGGCTGCTTCAAAATATGGGGCATCCATATCTTTAAGCACTGAACGCAAAACATCTTCGGCCTTGTCCCAAGTCGCGTCATCTTTGTAATATTTTTTTCCTTCGCTCCTATCGCCCAAAGATAAACGATAACGATAATCCTCGCCTTTTTCCAAACCAAAAATTTTATTGGCATAATCAATCAAATCCAAAACCTGTTTCACTTCATTGGCGGCTTGATCAGGCGCGGCGATAATATGCGCGTCAGCCAAACAAAAAGTTCTAACGCGCATCAATCCGGCAAGCTCCCCGCTTTTTTCATAACGAAACTGCGACGCGAACTCGGCCAACCGCAAAGGCAATTCGCGATAACTGCGCGGCCGGCTTTTGAAAAGCATAAAATGGTGCGGGCAAGTCATCGGACGCAAAATCAATTCATCTTCATCCACT
>JACROI010000060.1 GCA_016214465.1 Candidatus Magasanikiibacteriota bacterium | reverse complement strand
GAATTAAAGGAACTGGATGAGAAAGTGGATAAATTAGGCAGAGATTTAAGACAAGAAATGAATAAGCAGAAATTGGATATTTTAGACGCGGTAGATGTTAAATTAGCGCGTTTGAAAGGTGATTTGGTGGTTTTAATGAGAACAGAAGACAAAAAAGTGTCGCGTTGGTTGAAATTTTGAAGGAAGATAAGGTGATCACATCTGAAAAGGCCAAAACCGTTTTGGCAATGGAGCCATTCCCGCAGTTGGCTGTTTAAATAAGATTCTTTAGATGAGAAATCCACACTTGTGTGGTTTTCTTTTTATTTATGGTATAATATACCCGATGACCGATTCATTTAATCCACAACCGTCATCGCGCTTAACAAAAAGCGAAAAATTGGGTTTTGCAGGCCTGATTGTTTTGGCAGTTGTGATACTTTATTTGGGTTTTAGTCAAATGGGGAATAATATTAAAGGGCCGTTTTTGGCGCGTTGGGCCGCGTCATTGTCAAAAAACAACGTGGAAGAGGCCAAAGAATTAAATGTTGAAGAACAAACGGCCTTGCTCAAAACAAAAGATACGGACAAAGACGGTTTGTCTGATTATGATGAACTGAATATCTACCAAACCAGTCCGTATATTGCCGACACTGATTCCGACGGAGTGAATGACAAAATGGAAATTGAAAAAGGAACCGACCCGAATTGTCCAACTGGGAAAAATTGTAAATCGGAATTGGCCAATCCGACTGCCGGAGCGAGCGCCACCACCACTTTGACTTTGCCATTTTCAACAATGCCGTCTACAGACCAGATATTATTGCAGTCAATGTTTGGAAATAATCCAGACCCAAAAACAATCCGCGAATTTTTATCCAAGCAGGGAGTAGATAAAAAAACACTGAACGCTTTCACCGACGCGGAATTGTTGCAGATATTTAAAGAAATTATTAGCGCCACCTCAACTGTGTCGTCCGCCGCGCCGCTGCCACAATCCGTTGATTACAATAATTTGTCCGCCAGCCAGTTGCGGGATTTGTTGAAACAACAAGGCGTGTCGGAAGAAGCGTTGAAAAAAATCAGCGATAAGGATTTATTGGAGATGGCGAAAGAGATAAAGTAAAAGATATGGGTTTTGGTAAACAAAAGAATTTTTTTATTGCCGTCTTGATGATGACGATGCTGTTTAGTTTGACAATAGTGAGGCCTTCTGATGCCCAAGATTTAGGTGTTGTAGGATTAAAGCCGTTGGATCCGTCAGTTTTGAAAGCGGCCGCCGGCATCGCGCCTGCTGCTGATATACCAGCAGGTGGCGTGCCAGTGTCAGTTGTCTCCGAGCCCTCAAAAAGCATCATGAAAAAAATTGGCGGCGCTCTCGCCGAATCCTTGTGGGCGGGTGTTGGATTTGCGTTGGATAAAGCAGCTTATGCCGCAGCTATTTTTGTAGAAACCGGACTTGCCGGAGAAAAGCCATTGTGGTTGGCATCAGCCAATTTTGACAATCTAGTTGACGGCGCCATTGGAGAATCAATTTACGCTTTGGGAAATAACATTGATTTTTTGAAAAAATACGGTATTAGTTTGTGCGTGCCGCCGGATTTAAAATTGCAAATGTGGCTGCAATTGGATTTGGCAGAGCAATGGCAGCCAGCCGCGCCGCATTGCAGTTTCAAACAAATCAAGAATTCGTGGCAACAAGTAAATCCTTGGTCTGATAATTTTAATTCTCAGCGCGCTCTAAGTGGAATTGGCGTTGGTTTTAGACCTGGACAAAATGATTTGTCAATGCTTTTGGCAGCTAATCAGGCAATAAAAGTAACCAGTTTGCGAGAAAAGGAAAAGGCCAAAGAAGAATTGGCTTATCGCGGGCAAGCTCTCTCGCCAGTCAATACAGCCGGTCAGGCCAAAGTGCCTGTAAGTTTGATAGAAAAATTGGCGCAGGATTTGAGTGAAGGAGGTAAAGATCTGAATCTTATAAAAGCTCAAAGCACGGCTGATATTTTGCAACAAGGTGATTGGAGTTGGGAGACTGCCGGGAAAG
>JACROI010000059.1 GCA_016214465.1 Candidatus Magasanikiibacteriota bacterium | reverse complement strand
GCAAAACCCTTGAAATACTTTTTTGATGTGGTAAAATTATCCACATCAAGATCTTTAAAGATTCGCTACAGGTTTGGATGAGTGCTCTATGTTTACCCTCCTTTACATAGAATGCCTCAGCCAAGCCTGCGGCGAATTTTTCTTTTTTGATTTTTTATTTTTTCCTGAATATAAAAAGACAAATAACCTTTACTACTTCTCTGAAATTTTGGATTTTTCCATGATGTTCCGTCAATTTTCCCACGACAATTTTTAACTCCGCATTTACAAATAAAATTTAAATCCTGCGTGTCCGTAGTTTCATAATCAAAACAAATTTCTTCCTCTGCTTTTATTTTCCTTCTCGCGACAAGAATATTTTGTCCTTTGACTCCAGCGTTGGCATCACAACTATGATTAAACATCTCACAATCATCCAGATCTTTCACCGATTTTGGACCTAAATAAAAATTTTCAAAAATCTGAACCGGGTACTCATAATCAAGAACATCTTTCGGTAATTTTCTTAATTCTTGTAAAGTTATGATATACCCCCCCCCACAACGCTATAAGTTCCCCTTTTTGAATATTTTCTTTCGCAAAAACACCATAACGATGAATGGCACTGTTATTATGTGCCTCACATTTTGGCGACAAATATGAATGTTTCCTCATAATAATGAAAAAATTACAAACGGGCCGGACGGGATTCGAACCCGCGATCTCGGCAGTGACAGTGCCGCATTCTAACCAAGCTGAACTACCGGCCCATTAATTTATTCTACTAAATTACCTAAAAAAAATCAAGTGGCGACAGGCCTAAAAAAAATGACCGACAGAACGCGCGTTGGCAGGTTGAATAGGCCTGCGCGTTCTGTCAGATGTTGAACTAGGAGTTGGTGGCGATGTGGAGAATGCGGGTTCTTTCCGAAATTTTCGACTGGAACGACGAACCGAACAATTCCGCCCACGCAACTGCGTTGGTGATTTCTAACTCGTCCATGTCCTCTTCAAAGCGACGCTCTTCGCGCGCACTTCCCACGACCAGAGTAAATGCCTGTCGAGCGCGATGAGTGTCTCGACGCACCACGCTGGTTACCTCACCAGGCCTATTCATCCCCACGACCACTCGCGAACCCTGCATATCAGAACCTCCTTTTGGCTGATGTTCCTTTCAAGAAGCGCAGGACTTTCCATACGCTCCAGACCGGTCGCAAAGGTAAAACCCAGCCGACAGTTCTATCTTTGCCAAGCGCTTTCCGCACCAAGTTGATGTCAACCTGACTGGTTGGCCTGTGCCACCAATCGCTCTTGAACCTGCCCATTTTCCTCCTTCTAAGGGCCTACCGTCAAATGCCATTTTGACTGCAATTTTCATCTTTCGGCCAAAATTATTTCAAAATTTTTCAGCTTAATTTTCAATTAAACTTCAAAATTTATTCAACAATTTTGTCTCGAAATCTGAAAATTTTGTTGCAAAAGCGCATTTAGCGGTAGGCCCTATGGCAGACCCAATTGAACAAAAACCAGAGGCAAGAGCCACTGGTTGAATATTTTAGTATAAATGGCGCCAGATGTCAAACTGAAAGAGCCCGCCATGTCTTCACTACCGTATCAGGATTTAATGAAATACTGTCAATTCCAGCTTTAACCAAAAACTCGGCAAACTCCGGATAATCAGACGGCGCCTGCCCGCAAATCCCCACTTTCACATTACTCTCATGCGCCACCTTAATCACTTGACTGATTAAAATTTTCACCGCCTCATTGCGCTCGTTATAAATATGACTCACCAGTTGCGAATCTCTGTCCACGCCCAAAGTCAATTGCGTCAAATCATTGGAACCAATGGAAAACCCGTCAAAAATTTTGGCAAATTCATGCGCTAAAATTACATTGGATGGAATTTCCACCATCATGTATACTTGCAAGCCATCAAACCCCCTCTTCAATCCATGCTCGGCCATAACTTGCAAAACCTTTTTCCCTTCTTCAACTGTGCGGCAAAATGGAATCATCACAATTAAATTTTTTAATCCCCACTCTTCGCGCGCTTTTTTCACTGCCGCGCACTCCAGTGCAAACGCTTGTTTAAAATGTTCGTCATAATATCGCGAAGCGCCGCGCCAGCCCATCATAGGATTGGCTTCTTTTGGTTCATACGCGGCTCCGCCAATGAGTGTGGCGTATTCATTGGTTTTAAAATCAGAAAAGCGCACGATTACATCTTTGGGATAAAATGCGGCTGATAATGCTCCAATGCCCTCGGCCAGTTTATCCACCAGATATTGTTTTTTGTCTTTATACCCCAAAGTTATTTTGGCGATTTTTTCTTTAATCGCGCGCGGCTGTTTATCAAAATTGATAAGCGCCAACGGATGGACTTTTATAAAATTGGAGAAAATAAATTCCTCGCGAGCCAGTCCCACTCCGTCATTTGGCAAAAAGGAAAATTTCAATGCCTCGTCCGGCGCGCCTACATTCATCATAATTTTCACCGGTGATTTTTTTAAATTAGTGATTTCTTCTTTTTTAACTGTAAATGGTATGAGTCCGGCATAGACAAAACCACTTTCGCCTTCGGCGCAACTAACGGTAATCGGCTGGTTATTTTTAATAACCGCGCGCGCATTCCCTGTGCCAACAACGCAAGGCACGCCAAATTCTCGCGAGACAATTGCCGCGTGCGAGGTTTTGCCGCCTTGTTCGGTCACAATTGCCGAAGCCAAACGCATGATCGGCTCCCAATCAGGGTCGGTAATTCGCGCAACCAGCGCCTCGCCTTTTTTAAAAACTTTTAATTCATCAGGGTGATTGACAATATGCGCTTTGCCCTGTCCGATTTTTTCACCAATAGCACGGCCTTCGCACAAAATTTTTCCGCGCTTGGACAAATGATATTCTTCAATCACATTGCCGCTTTTGCGAGTGTGAATGGTTTCCGGCCGAGCTTGAACAATAAATAATTCTTTGGTGTTGCCATCTTTAGCCCATTCAATGTCTTGCGGCCGGCCGTAATATTTTTCAATCTGCATTCCCCATTTGGCTAATTGCAAAACTTCTTCATCAGATAAAGAATAAATGTGCTGCTCGGACGCTAAAACTTTTTTCTGCACTGTGGCATTGGCCTGCCCGTAAATTAATTTGTTTTCCTTGGAACCAAGCTGACGGCTAATAATGGATTTAAAACCTTTGGCCAAAGTCGGCTTGAAAACCATAAACTGGTCGGGATTGACGCGGCCTTTCACAATATTCTCGCCCAACCCCCAACTGGAATTGATTAACACCACATCACGAAATCCCGACTCGGTATCAAGCGTGAACATCACGCCGGATGATGCCAAGTCCGAACGCACCATTTTTTGCACGCCGGCGGAAAGAGCCACTTGCTCGTGACTAAAACCCTGATGAAGACGATAAGAAATAGCGCGGTCGGTAAAAAGCGAGGCATAACACTTTTGCACCGCTTCCAGCAATTTTTTTTCACCTTTAACATTTAAATATGACTCTTGCTGGCCTGCAAAAGATGCTGTTGGAAGATCTTCCGCCGTGGCTGATGAACGCACCGCCACATCATTTCCACCCAACTTTTTATACGCCGCAATGATTTCTGCGCTGATTTCAGTTGGCATTTTGGCGGATAAAATTGCAGCGCGAATTTTTTGCCCAACTGCCGCCAATTTTTTTACATTTTCCACCGAGTGCTTATTATGTAAGAGTTGTTTAATTAAAATATCCAATTTATTTTGTTTTAAAAAATGCCGAAAGGCCTCGGCCGTAACGGCAAAACCGTCAGGCACCTTAATTCCTTTTTGCGTCAAATTGGAATACATTTCGCCAAGCGAGGCATTTTTGCCGCCTACTGACGGAGTGTCGTTGATTGAAATTTCACAGAAATGTTTTATGTACATATTTTCACCTCCACCAAATTCACTCCCCCGGCATGTCCGACTGGCTCGCCGGCCACAATAATGATTTTATCTCCTTTTTTCAATTCTTTTTTTTGTTTCAAATACGCGAGCGACCGTTCCACCAATTCCTCAATACTTTTACATGACGGCAAAATGAACGGCCGCACGCCCCAGGAAAGATTTAATTGGCGCTGAACAATGACAGTGTCTGTAGCCACAAAAATCGGCAACTCGGGTCTGAATCGTGAAATTTGGCGGCCGGTTTCGCCGGTAATGGAAGCGGCTAAAATGGCCTTGGCTCCAACTTCATCAGCCAACAATCGCGCCAACTGACTCAACACGATTTCCGTTTCTCCGTCAGCCGGTTTATTATCCAAAGGCAAATCATCAAACACCGAGGCCTCGGTTTTTACCACAATCTTTGTCATCATTTCCACTGCCTCCACAGGATATTCGCCGGCAGCTGTTTCATTGGAAAGCATTATCGCGTCGGTGTGATCCATCACGGCGTTCGCCACATCAGACACCTCGGCGCGGGTCGGACGCGGAGAGTGCGTCATAGAATCCAGCATTTGCGTGGCGACAATCACTGGCTTGGCCTTGGCCAAACACTTGGAAATGATTTTCTTCTGACACAATGGCACATCCTCGGCCGGCATTTCAATGCCCAAATCCCCACGCGCGACCATAATGCCGTCAGCCGCATCAATTATTTCATCAATGTTTTTAATCGCTTCGCCTTTTTCAATTTTCGCGATTATCTGCACCGGCGCCAATTGTTTCTTATTTTTCTTCAAATAATCCTTAATTAAAAAACGCAAGTCCAAAATATCTTTGGCCTCGCGCACAAAAGATAAAGCCACCAAATCAACTCCCTCACCCAAAACAAATTTCAAATCATCTTTGTCTTTATCTGTGATGGCGCTCACGGACAAACGACAATCAGGAAAATTCAAACCCTTGTGAGAGGTAAGTAAACCGCCGACTTTCACCTCGGCCTCAATCAATGTGCCCTGAATTTTTTTAACAATCAATTCAATACGGCCGTCATTTAATAAAATTCTCACGCCATTTTTCAAATCCTTTTCCAAGCCAGGGCAAGTGACAGGAATTTTCCCGCCGCGATAATCTTCCAAAGATGTGTCCAATGTCACTTTATCGCCGAGTTTCAAATTCAGGCCTTTATCAGGCAATTCCCCGACTCTAATACGCGGGCCTTGCAAATCAGCCAAAATAGCCACTGGCTCGCCATATTTTTCACCGGCCGAGCGGATACTTTTAATCAATGTGGCGTGATTTTCATGCGAGCCGTGCGATAAATTCAATCGCGCCACATTCATACCGGCTTTGATAAGCGCGTTCAAAACAACCGGCTTTTCCGAGGCCGGCCCGATAGTGGCGACAATTTTGGTGCGCTTGGACATACCTGTATTATACACAAAAAAAGAATTACGCAAAAGGTTTCAATGGGCCATACATTTATCCGGCTAAAATTTCCTTTTTAGCTTCCTGCCAATTTTTTGCCGTATGCAGTTTGCCGGAAGTGTAAGCAAGCAGTGTCTCCCTTGATTCTCGCAAAATTGTTTCTTCCTCTTTTGGCGTAAAACCATTATCAGTAAGCAATGAAAAAGGAATGCCGCCGTGACGCAGAACCTGTTGAAAATAAATTTTCACGCCGGTGCTTAAATCCAAACCAAGGTCAGCGAAAATATTCGCCACTTTCTTTTTGATTTTCGCATCAACACGCAATTGAACTACATTAGACATAATTTAAAAAATTAATTAATGAACCTACATTTACATTATACAACAATGTATATACATTGTCAATACTGTTGTGTCTATTTAATCATGAACCTGCTAAATTGTCCAATATAAAAACAGGCCTGGCGGCCTGTTTTTTCTTTGATTATTTTTTCTGCCCGCCCATTATCTCTTGCAATTCCGGCAAGAGCATTTTCAAGCCGTTGTTAGCGGGCGCGGAGCTAAAAAATTCTTTGTATAATTTCATAGTGTCTTTATAATACGGTTGGAGATAAATGTAAGCCAGAATCAACGGCACCACAAATATCAAAAGTTTTAAAATAGATAAAACGCGGCCCAAAAGCATGGCGCGGTGTATTGATTTCAAAAGTTGAACATTTTCCTCCAAGGCCTGCGTATTGCGTTCTAAAATTTTTTGCATTTCTTGGTCTGGCGGCATATTGATTATTCAAAAAATTTCTAGTGTAGTTCTCAAAGATCCTTCGCTTCGCTCATGATGACCACGACATAATGTCTGGGTCACTTTTTCTTTTTCTTCTTGATGGGTTTTGATAAAAGATTTTCCAGCTCCTTGATAAAAGTCCCCACGTCTTCAAACTGACGATAAACCGAAGCAAAACGGATGTAAGCGATTTTATCAAAACCCCGCAGACGATTCATGACGATTTCCCCGATTTCGCTGGTTTTAATTTCACGCTTGCGCTCGCGCTGAATATCCCGTTCTATGGAGTGCAGCAATGCCTGAAACGCTTCGCTGGTATAAGGCCTTTTTTCCAAGGCCTTATGCAAACCCTGAATAATTTTGTCGCGATTATATGATTCGCGGCTGCCATTTCTTTTAATAATCATCAAATCCAAAATTTCAATTTCTTCCAAAGTGGAAAAACGGTATTTGCATTTGCGGCTGACGCACTCGCGGCGGCGGCGGATGCTTGTGCCCTCTTGGCTAAGCCGCGAATCAACAACCTTGGTGTCCTTGTAATTGCAAACCGGACAACGCATATTTTACATCATTTTTTTTCTAATGAAAGCGGGAATTTCCAATTCTTCATCGGCCGAAAGTTCTTCTTCTTCAATTGCTTCTTTTTTTAATGATTTTTTTTGAAACTGCGAGCCGGCGGAAACAGCCGACTTGTCTTCTTGTTTTTCTTCTTTGTCTTTACGGAAAATTGAACCTGCGGAAAACAAAGACGATTTCAAACTCGGAGTCGGCGCGGTGTAATTAGAATTTTCACGAAAAGCGCTTTTGGCATAGGATGGCGTAACAGCTTCACGATGGTCAAAACCGGTGGCAATCACCGTGATTCTTAATTCATCTTTCAAATTATCATCAATTACCGAACCAAAAATAACTTTGGCTCCCGGATCGGCGTTGCCGGTAATAACTTT
>JACROI010000057.1 GCA_016214465.1 Candidatus Magasanikiibacteriota bacterium | reverse complement strand
CGGGGGAACTTACAAACCATTGAAAAATATATCCGAAACCAAGGCCAGGAACCGAAAGAAGTACAATTGAGGCTTATATAGCTTCAGTGTCATACTACTTCTTCCAATACCCTGTGCTCTTGGCACAGGGTTCTTTATTTTATTTGGAATTTGGAGTTTGTGATTTGGAATTTAACATATTGGGTGCATAGCTCAATCGGTAGAGCAGTTGCCTCTTAAGCAACGGGTTGGGGGTTCGAGTCCCTTTGCACCCACCACCCCCGCCGCAGGCGGGGGAAATGCAAAGTTCAAAACCCAAAATCCAAAGTAAATTTAAAATTAAAATTCAAAAAATAATTTTTAATTTAAATTTTTCAGTTTTTATTTTATTCGAAATTTGAATTTTGTGCTTTGTGCTTAAATTTATTAGGGCCCGTAGCTCAGTTTGGCTAGAGCGCCTCCATGGCATGGAGGAGGTCGCTGGTTCGAGCCCAGTCGGGTCCACCAAAGTTTATTTACAGCGGAATTTGCCTCGCTCGGGGCTTCGCCCCTCGCTTCGGCAGGCATTTCGGCAAGATAATTCCACGGATTTTTGAAATCAATCGCCAATTTTCCCGCCGCAAGGCGGCGGTTCGAGCCGATGGTTTTGAGAAAATTTTTCATTTCCGAAAAATTTTCAGACAAAACGAGATTTTTGGCTTGGTTGGCTTCAATTATCCAATTCCGGACGAGTTCGAGCCAATGATTTCCTTTTCGCTCAAAATCCGATAATTTTTCCTCAATATCTTTCTTTTCCGCCATTAGTTTGTTTTTCTTTTCTTGAAATTCCGAGAGTTCAAAACTGCCTTCAAGATAGCCGTCCATAAGCCGGTCTATTTTTATTTTAATGGCGGAAAGTTCGGTTTTGAGATTTTGAGCGAAAAGATTTGACGATTGGCTGTTTTCTTTTTCCCATTCATTTACTTTCGTAAGATATTTTTCTCGCCAATCGTCAGGCAAAGAAACTTTTTGACAATTCTCTTTTACTTGCTCGGTTAAAACTTCTTCCCGCAAAAAGCGAGTTTGGGTGCAATTTTGCGTTTTGCTTTTATGGGTGCAACGATAATAAACAAATTTTAACCCGCTTTTCTTGATGTGCCGTTCCGCCGTTATGGAATATCCGCACTCGTCGCAAACCGCAAAATTGAGGAATTGGAAGTTTTTTGGGTCTCGCTTTTTGCGGGGTTTGCCGTTCAAAATCAACGCTTCTTGTATCTGGTCAAAAAGTTTCTTTGAAATCATTGGCTTATGCGATCCTTGATGCACTTCGCCACGATAGCGAAAATGTCCGTAGTAAAACGGATTGGTCAAAATCTTTTGGATTGTGGACAAATGTGGCAGTTTTCCGTCTTTGCCAACCAAGCCAAGAGAAAACATTTTGCTTTGAATTTTTGTTAAAGTATATTCGCCGGTGGCAAAAGCCCGCAAAACTTCCATTACTTTGCTAAAAGTTTTTTTGTCTGGTTCAATCGTTCGCAATCTCGGCTCGTTAAAATATCCAAGCGGGGCTTTTGCCGATAATTCACCACGGCGAATTTTTTGCCTAATTCCTCGCAAAATGTTTTCTCTTAAATTGTCGGTGTAGTATTTGGCTTGTCCGAAAGCGACACTCAACATGAATTTTCCTTGCGGTGTCGCTTCAAACCAAAATGTGGGGAATTTTAGCGAGGTGATTTTTCCAGTATCCACAAGGTAAATCACTCGTCCGCCGTCTATTGAATTTCTGGCTAACCTGTCGGGATTCCACGCTAAAATTCCCTGTGCGTTGCCTTTTTCAATTTCCGACATCATAAAATTAAAAACTTCTCGGCCCGGCTCTTTGGCGGTTTTGCTTTCGTAAAACTCTTTAACAACAAAAAGATTGTTTTGCTTGGCAAATTCTCGCAGTTCCGTGAGCTGGGCCTCAATAGACAAAATTTGTCTTTCTTCGTCCTCGCTTGATTTGCGACAATAGATAAAGTATTTAATCATAGAATTATTTTTTTAATTGTAATTGAAAAAGAGAAACGCCACACCGACAATTTAATAAAATCTCGCTTTGCCTTTCGCCTTCAGCGAAAGAAAAAAAATCGGCTCATTGCCCTTCGGGCAATATCCCGCATTTGTGGGATGAACCGCCGCCTTGCGGCGGAACGGCTGGAAATTGATTTCAAAAAGCCCTTTGATTTGCTCGCAAAAATACCCGCCGAAGCGAGGGGCGAAGCCCCGAGCGAGGCGACTAATTCAATATGGTGGTGTTTGTTGGACGAAATCCGAACTTTTTTTGACGAAAATCCGGACTGTGAAATTTGAACGCTACGCCCCGCCGCCGTTCGCTTCGCTCGCTGTTCCGCAAAAAAGTTTTCTTCACATTTTTTATTTTGCGCGCGCCCGACTTTTTCTTCTAAAAGGAAAAGAAAACTTTTTTGCGGGACTCTGCTCTGAACGAGCAGGGCGGCGGGGCTTCGCTTCGG
>JACROI010000058.1 GCA_016214465.1 Candidatus Magasanikiibacteriota bacterium | reverse complement strand
GTTTTCTTTTGAAATCGTCAGCATTGAGGGTTACATTCAATTTATTATCCGTACGGTTAAAAAATATCGCGATTTAGTGGAAGCGTCCATTTACGCTCAATATCCGGAAGCGGAAATCACGGAAATTGAGGATTATACCAAGGATTTTCCCCCGCATTTTCCAAATAAGGACTATAAACTTTTCGGCACCGAATATGTTCAAACGGAAAAAGAGCAAAGTTATCCAATTCGCACTTACAAAGATTTTGAACATACGGCGGCGGAGGATATTTTTAAGGACCCGATTGCCGCGCTTTTGGAAACATTCAGCCGCATTGGCAAGGGAGAATTTACCGGTTTGCAGATTTTAGTCAAGCCAATAAGCAATAAATGGAATAACTGGAAAGCTCACGGTGAATCTGTGGTAAAAAAAATGATTGGAGCGAAAGTTAAACAAAAAGACACCATTATCAGTAAAATCGGCAGTTTGCCGGGGCAGGTTTTGGATACAACAGTTACAGCGGTAGCCGGTTACGCGGTGGGAGCGGAAAAAGTGGAAAAAAAAGAAGAGGCGCCGTCTTTGATGTTGCATTTGCCGCCCGGGTTTAAAGTTAATGTGGAAAAAGTGGAAACAAAAATCAGCAAGATTTGTTTCGCCACCAAGATTCGTTGGATTTATATGGCTAAAAAAGATATTTATAACCGCGCTAAAACCAGTTATGGAGTTACCGGCGCGTTCAAACAGTATAATGTAGAGGATATGAATGGGTTAAAACCGGATTTTGCGAGAATTGGCACGCATGTGCATTATTTTATGGTAAATACGCGCAATGATTGGCGCTGTACTCGTTTGGTTAACGCTTATAAAGCGCGGAGCCGCTGGAAAGGAGCCATGGAATATCTTTTAAATATAGAAGAGCTGGCTTCGTTGTGGCATTTTCCAATGCTTACGGTTAAAGCTCCGATGGTTGCCGGCACTCAAGCTAAGCGCGGTCAGCCGCCGGCTACCTTGCCGGTGGAAAGAGAAGGCGGCTTGTTAAGGGTCTGACATTACTTTTTTTGCCGAAACCAGCTTTCGCGGCCAGGGTCGGCGTTTTGGCATTAAAGTGGATGACCGCCGTCGGCACATGTATATTATTGGAAAAACCGGCATGGGCAAGACCAATATGATGGAACAGATGGTATTGTCCGATATTTACAACGGCCATGGCGTTGGACTGGTTGACCCGCATGGCGACTTTGCCGAGAAAATTTTAAATTTTGTTCCGGCCAACCGCTTGAACGATATTATTTATTTTAATCCGGCTGACATTGATTTTCCAATTGGTTTTAATGTTTTGGAAACCATTGACCCGCGGCACAAGCATTTGGTGGCCTCGGGTCTGATGGGCGTTTTTAAGAAAATCTGGCCTGATGTCTGGAGCCCGCGCATGGAATACATTTTGAATAATTGTCTTCTTGCTCTGTTGGATTATCCAAACAGCACTCTTTTGGGCATCAATCGTTTGCTCGTGGATAAAGAATATCGCAAACGAGTTATCGCTCAAATTCAGAATCCGGTGGTGAAAACATTCTGGGTTGACGAGTACGCGCGTTATTCCGAACGATTCGCCACCGAGGCCATCGCCCCGATTCAAAACAAAGTCGGTCAATTTCTTTCTTCTTCAATTATCCGTAATATCGTGGCGCAGGTGAAATCCACCATCAACATCCGCGATATCATGGACAATAAAAAAATTCTGATCATGAATCTTTCTAAAGGACGGCTGGGCGAGGATTCGTCACGTTTGCTTGGAGGCATGCTCATTACGAAAATTCAGCTCGCGGCTATGGAGCGTGTGGACATTCCCGAAGACGAACGAAATGATTTTTATATGTTTGTTGATGAGTTTCAAAATTTCGCCACCGAATCGTTTGCCAACATTTTATCCGAGGCGCGCAAGTATCATTTGGATTTGATTCTCGCGCATCAATATATTGAACAGCTGGATGAAAAAGTCGCGCCGGCGGTTTTCGGCAATGTGGGCACGATTGTTTGTTTTCGCGTGGGCGCCGAGGACGCGGAATTTTTGGCCAAAGAATTCGCGCCGGATTTTACCGAAGAGGATTTGGTGAATTT
>JACROI010000014.1 GCA_016214465.1 Candidatus Magasanikiibacteriota bacterium | reverse complement strand
TTTGGAATGATGAGCAGCCGCGTGGTGGCGCTGTATTTCAAGGGAAAAAACGCGCTTACCAAAAGCGCGCCGGTCGCGGCGATAATGGCCACAGCCAAAATAAAACGGCGATGATGCGAAAAAAGCAATGAATAGGACATAAATTTTGTTTATTTAATTTTTCCCAACTCTGCTACTACTGTTTTCTCTACTCCATCGCGCGCGTATTTAACTTCCACTTGCGTACCTGACTGATAATCAGCCAGAATATCGGGCAAAGAACGCAATGGCGTGATATTTTCATTATTGATTGAAACAAGAATATCTCCGGCTAATAATCCCAATGGCAGTAGTGGACTGTTTTTTTCCAAAACCGTTAATTTAACGCCAGTGTCTTGATTTTTAGATAAACCAATCAAAGCGCCGGCTTCCACAAAACGCACGCCCAAATACACTCTTTCAATTTCTTTTAATTTTACCACACTTTTAAGAGCCGAATCAATTAAAGACGCGCGGACAAAAGTATTTTCACCAACCAACACACCGGCAATCTCGTCTTTGGATGTAATCACCGGCGAACCAAACATTTTTTTCTCAAACAACTTATTTAACAAACCAAAACGATACAATCGTTCGGAAGATCTGTAATAATCATTTTTTGATTTGGCAAAAAAATAATTATTCAAAAGGAGTTCGGATTGCTCCATTCCGGCGCTGACAGAAGGAATAAAAAGCGTAGCTCCGGTATCATAATAATCATTTAAAACAAATGGCAAAGAATTGGAATTGCCGCCTTTTACTTTGACTAAAGTGATGTCGGAAATCGGATCAAAAACAATCATGTCCACCGCTGACACCTGATTATCAAACGAAACAACGGCCAAATCATTTTTATTTATCTTATTGACAACTGAACGCGCGGTGGCCAGCCATCCGTCCGAAGTAATAAAAAACCCGACGCCAAGAGCGTCTTCCGGACGCGGCAAAATCGCTTTACCTGCCACAGCTGATTGACGATAAAAAACCGCCAATGACCCGGCTGATTTTTTAGCCAACACATCCCGCGGCAAAACACGGCCAGCTCCAGACTCCACATTGCGATTGCGGCTGTTAATAGGGCTGTTCGGCCCCCAGAGCCATTCATCAAATGGAGAAGAATTCACCACCATCCCGCCAACCACTCCGGAAAAAAAACCAAACAACACTGTGATTAAAAATGCTTTTGTCGTTGGCAAATGCCAAAACATCACGCCAATGCCTTTTTGGCGGACTTCTTTGGGCAAATGCGGCGCGATCGCCGCGGTTAATTTTTTCGCTGATTTCAAGATATTCATATCCACCTAGCCATTCCCAAAACAATTACAATTAAAAACCCGGTCACTGCGCCCCAAGTTGCAAAACGTCGACGATTATATGTCCCGGACAGCAAGCCATGTATCAAATATACCAAATACAAAACTATAAAAGAAAAAATCAACCCTTTGGTGACAAATCCAACCGGCCAGATCGCAATGGCCCAGAAAAACTCCATTGCCAAAATACTCAAAATCAAACTGTGCTGATAACTTTTTTTCCAATCAATTTTGCGCAAAAAAAACATTTCCCAAAATGCCAGAAAAAAGAATCCGGCCGCCGCGAGTAAAATCGGCCAAAAACTTTTGGCTAAAAAAGTCGCCCAACCGAAAAAGAAAGAAGAAAAAAGAAAAATTGACCAGACCAACATTGCCAAATTAATCTGTTCCAAACTGCCCACGGCGTAATTTTTGTGATGATTAACAAACAATGGCAGGGTGACTAAATCAAAATACAACAAAAAACCGGAAAAAATAATTATAGCCTGACGCATAGACGGCCGATCAACCAATGGCAAAAAAAACGACAGGCCGACAACGAAAAAAACAAACGCCAAAGCCAGATGATGCGCTGGTAATTTTTGTTGTCGCACTCTATAAAACCAAAAAGCCAATACCACTGTTGGCAAAAGCCATGCCAGCGATCCAAAAACCAATAAAAAAGCAGGATAATAATTCGCCAGCTCCCAAAAAATCAAAAACCAAACAACAGCTAAAAAAGAAAATATTCTTGACCAAATCATATTTTGTTAAACCGCGCGATTAATTCCGCCTCGTCCGCTCGCGCTTTTTCCAAATTACCTGCCGCGAAATCCTCGCGCATTTTATCAATATCCAAAATCAGCAATAAATGTTTGTTCTGCCATTCGGAAGTGGTTTTCAATAATAATAATTCCTCGCGAGTCTTTACTAAAAGATTAATCCATTGCTCATTTTCTGAATCTTTTGAAAAATCCAGCTTGCTTCTTTCCAAAAGGTAATAATTGAAAATTCGCTGTATATTGCGGCGATAAGAATTGCTGAAATTAATCACGGAAAAAGTTGAAATATCTTCCGGCTGATTGGACAAAATTTTATCAAACCCGTCACTTGCCACCAAAACAATCACGGCCGTGCTCAAAACCAAAAGAGACACAAAAAGAAAAGTGATGCGATCTAATTTCGGATGAACCATAAAATGTTATTTTTTAGAACGCGAATCCACCAAATCAGTCCAAACAATGCTTAAAACCGTGGCCACAGGAATTGATAACAACGCTCCAACTACTCCGAGCAAACGAAAACCGATTAAAAGAGAAAGAATGCTAACAATCGGATTAAGCCCAACTGCCTTTTTCATCACCTTTGGAACAAGCAGATTATTTTCCAATTGCTGAATGACAATAAAAAGAATGGCGGTAAAAACCGGCAACGGCCAATCACCGGTTTGCAAAAACGCCAGAAGCACGGCGACCAGTCCGGAAAAAATCGGGCCGGCATAAGGAATCATTTCAAAAATTCCGGCGATTACCGCCAACAACAAAGCATACTGAACACCTAGAATCAACAAGCCGGCATAAGACATTGCTCCAATAATTAAACCAAGCGCCAATGTTCCGCGCAGCCAATCACCCAATTTTTCTTTTATCCTAGTCCACAATTGGCCAAGATAATTTTGATACTCGGACGGCGCGAGCGAACGAATGGCTTTTTTAAATCCATCTTCTTCCACCACCATGTAAAAAGCCATGACCAAAACCAAAATAAAAGAAAAAATCCAACCAAAAACGCCAAAAATGGAACTAACCAATTTCTGCGCGGTCAGCACCCCGCTTTGCAAAGTGGCTGGCAAGGTTGTTTGCAAATTCTCCCATAAGCCAAAACGGATTGACAGGGTTTTGACAGTGGAAAATCCAGTCATAATTTTTTCCCAATACCCGCTGAAATTCACGCTCAATTGCGTTATTTGGCTGACAATAATTGGCACGAGCAAAATAAACACCAAAGCCAATACGCCAAAAACTAAAATATAAATCAAAAACACGGCTACGCCTCGCCACATTCTTTTTTTGGCAAACCAATCAGCCAATGGATCAATTAAAGACGCCAAAATCATGGCGATAAAAAGCAAAACCAATAAATCAGAAACCAAATAAGCAAAATAAAATAACAAGAGCACGACCGCGATTTTAATTAAAGTTGAGGTGCTGACGCTGATGGTTGTTTTGTCCATAAAAATTAAACTTAAATTAATACTTCAATTATACCTCATCTTGAAACATTGTGTCAAAGAAGCTACAATAAGAATACTTATGCCAAATCTGGCTCTAAACAAACGCGCGACTTTTGATTATGACATCCTGGAAACAATGGAAGCCGGCTTAGTATTGACCGGCGCCGAGGTTAAGGCCGTTCGCGATGGGCAAGTGAGCTTAAAAGCCGCTTACATCACATTGAGCAAAGGCGAGCCGTGGCTTATTAACGCGCATATTTCACCATATAAAAAAGCCGGCCAGATGAAGGGCTATGAACCAACCCAAAATCGCAAACTTCTGCTTAAAAAAAGCGAAATTAACCGTCTAACCGGCCAAAAAGACCAAGGCGGCTTGACAATCATCCCCTTAAAGCTGTATACTAAACACCATCGGATTAAGCTCCAAATCGGCCTAGGCCGAGGTAGAAAAAAGTTTGACAAAAGAGAAATGATAAAAAAACGCGATATTAATCGCGAAGTCAAACGAACGCTTGGGGATGCCGGGCTTCGATAAGAGGTCTTTGACAAGATATGCTGGCCGAGATTTGATTCTTTATCTCGTTAATCTTTAAGGATCAATTATACATGCCAATGTATTTACAAAAGTGAAGAACGCGATTGCTAACGCTTTCGTTGTTCCTTCATTTGCAATGGTCGCGGCTTAATAGCTCGCTACCCATCCAACGCGCGGAAGCTCAATAAACGCGAAGGGTGTTATAAAATTGAGCTGGATCAAATTTGTTTCCTTACGAATTTGATTGAAAGGCATTAAGGATCGAAAAGAATATTTTTGTTTGATTTTGATATTTTTTTCTAAAACCAAATCAAACTATGCCTGTAGAAATGTCTTGGCTATCCTTTTAGACGGGGGTTCAACTCCCCCCATCTCCACCAAAATACAATTACAATGCGCATTTCACGATATCATTACAAAAGAAATCAAAATGTCTCGCCGGTTACTCGTTTTAAAGTGAACCGTTTTATCACAGCGCCGGAAGTTCGAGCTATTGACGAAAACAACGAGCATTTGGGCGTGATGCCAACTGCGAAAGCAGTGGCGGCCGCTGGAGAGCGCGGGTTTGATTTAGTGGAAGTGGATCCGTCAGCAAATCCGCCGGTGGCTCGGTTCATTGATTACGGTCATTTCAAATACGAAAAAGAAAAAGAAATGAAAAAGCAAAAACAGGCGTTGAAACAAATTGAAATCAAAGGGATTCGATTGTCCGTGCGCATCGGAGCTCATGATCTGGATATGCGCCGCACGCAGGCATTAAAATTTTTAAACGAAGGCAACAAAGTAAAAATTGAAATAATTTTGCGTGGACGCGAACGGCAGCATGCCAATTTGGCTTTTCAAATGATTGTGGATTTCATTACTTCCATTCAAAAAGATCTGCCGATTATCAAAGAACAACCATCAATCATGCAGGGCGGAAAAATCAGCGCTTTAATCGCTAAAACCTCCGCGGAAAAATCCTAAACAAAATAATTATGCCAAAATTAAAAACACACAAAGCCACGGCCAAACGGCTTAAAAAAACCAAACAGGGCAAATTTCTAAAACGCAAATGCGGGCAGGACCATTTTAACGCCCGCGAATCCGGCAAAACAACCCGCAACAAGCGCCGTGATATTAATTTTTCCAAAGTTTTTGAAAATACTTTAAAAGCGGCCATGCCGAATAATTAAAATACTATGCGCATTAAACGAGGAAAAGATTATCTCAAACGAAGAAAAAATATCTTAAAGCAAGTCAAGGGCTATCGTTGGGGCAGAAAAAGCAAAATCAAATTGGCTCGCGTGGCCATTTTGAAAGCCGGAGCGTACGCTTACCGCGATCGCCGCAATAAAAAACGCGAAATCAAGAAAGTGTGGCAAGTTAGAATCAACGCGGCCGCTCGCGAACTGGGCGATTCATACAGCAAACTCCGCCACAAATTACGACTGGCCAATATCAAGCTGGATAAAAAGATTTTGGCTGAATTGGCGACAAATTTCCCGGCGGTA
>JACROI010000038.1 GCA_016214465.1 Candidatus Magasanikiibacteriota bacterium | reverse complement strand
GTGTTAAATTCGTCTTTTTCAGCTTCTATTATTATTTGCATATCTTTTTTTATTATTATCTTTAATTTAATCACAAATTAGAGAAATACACAAGAAAAATGGGGAAATACTCAACCAACAAACATATCCCAAATTCCACTCGCTGTCTTTTTCCACCCAAACTCACGCGCCCGAGCCAATCCGCGCCCAACCAATTCCTCTTTCAAGGCCGAGGAAGAAACAATTTCCAACATTGCTTGCGCAATATCCACGGGTTTGTACGGGTCAACGAGCAGTGCGGCGCCATTTGCCACTTCTGACAAAGCCGCGCGATTGGAGGCAACTACAGGCACGCCGCAAGCCATGGCTTCCAAAATCGGAATACCAAAACCCTCATAAAAACTTGGAAAAACAAATCCGGTCGCGCCAGCCATTAAATATGGCACATCTTCAGCCTCCACCCAGCCGGGTATAATAATGGTGTGTTGGTAGCCGGATTTGATAATCGCCTCTTTCACCTTTGTATAGCCGTAACCGGGTTTGCCCAACAAAACCAGCGAATAATTTTCCAAATTGGATTTCAATAACATTTTTTCTTGAAAAATTTTATACGCCTCAACAATCCCGACTGTATTTTTCTTTTCTTCCAGTCGGCTGATACTTATAAAATACGGCGATTTGATGTTATATTTTCCCAAAATCTGTTTAATTTTTTCTTTATCATTTATCAAATAATAATTATCGCGGTCAAAACCATTGGGAACAACGATAATTTTCCACTTGCCAAACACACTCTGAATTTCTCTTTTGCTAAACTCCGACGGCGTGAACACAATGGCGCGCCGCAAAGCAAACCAAGTGGCGAATCGCGCGTATAATTTTTCAAACAAAGAATAACCGGCTGGAAAACGCAGACCACCCAAATCGTGAATGGTGATAAAAGTCCGCGTTGGGCAAACCAAAGGCAAAACATGCGCAGGCACAAACAAAACTATTTCTTTCTCAGGCACGCCGACGGTGTAATTCCGCGCGCCCATTTTCACGCGCCAAATCTCCCAAGACAGACGAATCTGCGTCCAGAGCCGCCGCGGCGGCCAATGTAAAACCCGCTCTTGCCAGTTTGGCGGCAAATTCGCCAACTCGCCTTTCAGCGGCTCACGCGTATACAAAATAACTCGCGTTTCCAATGGCACTATTTTTTTCAATTCCTGAATCACAAAAAAACCGTACCATTCTACGCCGGTCTTTTGCTCGTTATTGGCGCGAGACGCGTCAATGAGAAGTAGCATATTATCTGGTCGCGAGAATTGATCTTTTATACGACTCCAAATTTTCCAAAGCGATGCCGGTTCCTTTTACCACGCAAAACACAGGCTCATCAGCCACAAAAGCCGGCACTCCGGTGGCTTTGGCGAACAATTGTTCAATGTTGCGCAACTGCGAGGAACCGCCGGACAAAACCAAACCCTTGTCCATCACATCAGCCGCCAATTCCGGCGGGGTCTCGGATAACAATTCTTTTAAAGCGCTGACCATGCCTTCCAATTCGGCTTGAATGGCTTCGGTAATATCATCTGATGTTAATTTTAAAATACGCGGCAAACCGGAAATCATATCGCGGCCTTTTATATCCATTTCTAATTTCTTATCCAAAAACATGGCTGAACCAATACCTATTTTCACTTCCTCGGCCGTGCGTTCGCCAATTGCCAATCCATACTTGCGACGGGTGTAATCCTGAATGGCCGCGTCCAAACGATTGCCGCCAATGCGCACTGATTTGCTTGCCACAATTCCTCCCAAAGAAATCACCGCCATTTCGGCCGTGCCGCCGCCAATGTCAACAATCAAATGCCCGGACGCGCTGCCAATTGGGATATCAGCGCCAATTGCCGCCACGATCGGCTCTTTAATAATGTAGGCGGCGCGGGCCCCGGCGGCAATGGTCGCGTCAATCACAGCGCGGCGTTCGGTGGAGGTAATTCCGCCAGGCACAGCGACCATTACTTCCGGACGCAAAATTCTAAATCCGCCAATGGCTTTATTGATAAAATAACGCAACATGGCTTCGGTACTGCGGTAATCTGCAATCACACCATCTTTGAGAGGCCGTAAAGCGATAATTGTTTCTGGAGTTCGGCCAAGCATTTCTTTGGCCTCGCCGCCCACTGCCAAAATTTTGCGGTCGTCTTTGGAAATCGCCACAACCGACGGTTCGTTTATCACAACACCGCGTCCAGGCACATGAACCAGCACGCTCGTTGTTCCCAAATCAATGGCGATTTTTTTTATGAACATATCAAAAGCTCTTGTCTTCCCTTAAATCCGTCTTGGCATGAATGTTTCCCAGCCCATCATTTTTACCAAAATCCGCATCAACTGTCAATTTGGGCGCGATACTTCCCAATTGCTTTTGAACAAATAATGTATACAACCCGGCAGTGGCTTGTTGAGTGATTTTTTCAGGCAAATAATACTCCAAAGTCAGTGCCCCCTTTTCTCCAGGCTCAATGGCAATGAATCCGCCAAAAACTGTCTTACCCATCTCTTCACTAACCTTGGCCTGCACTGATTCAATTTTTCCTTTGCTTCTTATTTTATCATTTTCAATAAAACCATTTGAACTTATCAACTCACTACCGAGCGGCACATACACGCGAGTATAACTGCGATAACGGGTGGTTTTCCAATCAAATTCTCCATGATGATTATACAAAACAGTCACTCGCACTTTTAGCCGCGCGCCATCCGGAATAATTTCATAATGAATTGACCGTTCCACTTCCTGATCGGTTTTCAAAGCCGCCATATTGGCGTCTACTATCATTAAAAAATCACTGTCAACTTGTTTCATTTCGCCGGCCCAGCCCTGTTTTATCAAAGCCGTTTCCATTGCCTCATCAGCGCTCCAAATAATCAATTGTTTTTCTTTAAACATTTTTTGCGCCATTGAATAAATTCCGGCCCATTTCCACGGCGACAAATCCGCGATTTTGATAAGCAATTCGCGCCCCAATCTCTCCACCAATTCTTTGCGCTTGGCGCGCGGCTTACCATTTTTTAAAAATCCGACCTCCACTTGATATTGCAATTCATTAATAATGTTTTCAGTGTTAAAAACTTTTCCGTCAACTGTCACAGGACCGGTAATTTTAACCAATTCCTCAACCAAACGCGGCGTAAGCCCGATTACTCCGTCAATTTTAGAACCATCGGCCCCGCCTTCAAACCGATAAAACCACAAGGCGGCGCGGCTGCTTTCGCGGAAATCCGGCGACCAGTTGGCATCGCGAAAATACCAATTTTTCAAATACAGGTATTTTTTCAACGCTTCCGGCGGTTCAACTTTGAAATCATCTGGCGCGGCCCAATCCAAATTTTCAGAACCGCTGGATTCAAACGACGCCAATTTGCCTTTGTCCAATTTCACCACGGCGTAACTGCCGATAAATCCTCCGCCGGGCCGAATCTCGGCGTTATTTAAAAACAACACCAAATAAGTACGCGGTTTGTCATAACCCAAAAAATTCGGCATTAAAGAAACAGCGTCCTTCAACTCGGCGGTATTGTTTAAAATTTGAGTCAAGCCATTATTTTTCGCCACTGAACCGGCATCTTTTTTTGATTGCCAAAATAATTTCGCCGCGACGCCAATCGCGAGAACTAAAATAACAATCGACAAAATTTTAATCAGTTTTCTTTTTGGTAACATAAAAACCTAAATATCTACCAAGCATCAGCCGCGTTTGCGCGTCAATGGCCGGGATAGAGCCGAAAATAATTAAAGTTACGGGAAGAAAAATCCATTGTAAAATCATAATCGGATAATTCCACGGTTTGGATTTTGGCGGCTTTGGCAAAAGCAAAACATTAAAAATCGCTGAAAACAAAATACCGGCCATGGCCAAATTCATTAAAAATTCCAAAGTAAAAGGCGTGTTTTGATAAAACGCCGAACTACGCACCGCTTCAGGCGCCAGATACAATGGCAGGCGACCTAAAATGAAAATGAGAATCGGGGCCGAAGCCCAGGAATACATCCCCTCGCCCAAATTCCAAAGATATTTGATTTTTTTCGCCCACGGAATGTGTTTATGCCGCAAAAAATGCCAGACCATAAAAGGAAAATGCTCCACGCCCCAAGCCCAACGCCGCTGTTGTTTGTACACATTTTTAACGCTGTCACAAAAATGCTCGCCTTCGGCCGTGTTCATGGAAACCGGCAAATACATCGGCACCACGCGGTAATCTCCGCTGTAACGCAGAAAACATTGTAAAAAAATGCGCGAATCTTCGGTAACAATATTTTTCTGCCAAAATCCGACATCCACCAAAGCACGCCAGGACATACTGTGCGAAGAAAAAGTGAACAAACGATCCGGCCGCTCCAATTCGGTCATAATCCAAAAAGTCGTGCCAAAAGCCGTTACGCGCAACAAAGGGTTGCTCTGCCAGATGTTGTTGTTATACAGCGCCACGGGCTGGTACGAGGCATGCATTGGTTTTGACTCGGTGCAATAAAGATATGTTAAATAAGCAAAATATTGCGGATGCACGCGCGTGTCAATGTCAAAACTGGAAACAATAATGTCATCGTAGGGAATTTTCTCTGTATCAATCATTTTTTGAACCAAGTGTCCGGCATAATTCAAATTAGATCCCTTGCCTTTTATTTCGCCGACCATGCCATCAGGATGCGCGGTAATAATGAATTTTTTAAATTTGTCGCCAAATTGATTTTTAATTTTGGCCACGATGTTTAAAAATCTTTCTTTTCCGCCGCGCTCTTCACCGCACAACACCACGATAAATCTATCCAATGGATATTTGACCTCGGTCAGGGCTTGAAAAGTCGCTTCAATCACTGGAAACGGCTCGTTGGCGGTGGGCAAAAAAATCAAATGATGTTTATTTTCCCAATCTGGAATTTCTTGACGCAACTTGGCCAACCAATCAATTTTTTTAGTTCGATTCAAGCGAAAACCGGAAATAAAAAGATAGAAAATAAAATAACTAACGCGGAACAGCCAATACAAATCAAACACAATCACAAAATACATCAGCCACAGCGGTTTCACAAACGACAAAATCACGGACATTATCAAAGTGAACCAAACCATAAAGCCCGGGATAATTTCCAAAAAACGATATTTTAAATAATCGGACATGTGATATTTGGTTCGCTGTTGTAAATCGGTTTAATAAATTTTTCCTTGTTCGGCGCGCGGAAATATTTTTCCATTGCTTGAATGATTTTTGGCCAATCATCGCCGTATTTTCTTTTATCCAATCCCAAAACTGGAATTTTTTCCACCAAGCAAATAGTGTTTAAAATTGCCGCGGCCTGACGAGTGTTGGAAAAACTTCCGCCGCCTTCCAATAAAACCAAACCGGATAAATCTCTCAATTCAATTTTTGCCTGTTTTATCAATTTATTCAAACACGCCAGAATGTTCAAATGCCGTTTTGGCGATTTTAGCCAAATTCTTTTTTTCAATTTGTCCTCGCGCCGCACGACCATGGTCAATTTATCAAAATCAGTAATGTCAATGATTAAAAACAATCCGGACATATTATTTTTCCAAACTGTACGGAGTCGGCAGATTATCCACAGCCACCAAATGTTTATTTTCAAAAATGGCTGATAAAAATTTGTCCGCCACATCGCGGCGATACAAAAATTCTTTTTGCGTCATCATTGTATAACGCACTTCGCCGCCAAAATCATCTTCAAACACGCGAACCAATTTGCCCAAATCCTTTTTTGCCAAATTACCCACAATTAACAAATCTGTCGGCGCGTCCGGCAAGTTAATGAAACGACCGGCTAAAACCAAAAAATCAATATGTCCAATCTTTTTCACTGTTTCAATCAACTGCCGCTCTCCCCAAAATTGCGCCTTCAGCAACAGCGCTTGCAATTCTGAATTGATAACACCGTGCGGATTCAAACAATAATATTTTCTTTTGTTGCCGGCTACAACCTTGGCGTCTTTTTCAGCCGCCGGTTCTTCGGACTCGCCAGGAATAATAATCTGGGCCTCCAGCAGATGCCCCAATTCGCGACGCACGGAATTGATCTGCGTGTCCACCAATCGAGTTAGCTCGCGAACGAAGAATTTCTGCTTTGGCCGATTAAAAAAAAGGCGCAAAAGCTTAAGGCGGGTCTTTGAACCAAAAAGGTATTCAAGCATAATTAAGTTAAAGTTAATAACAATTTGATAATCACCCTCCATTTATAGTATAATTTATGCGGAGGGCGTAGTCAAACGCGCAACGATATTTCTTTATGCCAAACAACTCAACTGGACTAAATACATTTCTCGTGCAATCGCCGCTAAAAGATCACTCGCGTGTACTTTTGTCTTTAGCTCCGCTGCCAAAACACAATTTGCCAATAAGCCGCCTTTTTGCCATGGTGGAGCACGCCCCACTTCCGCATCTTAAAGAAGCCCTGCCCATTCTTATCAATCAAATGATTCGGCATTATGAAGAAGAAGTGAAAGAAAATCCGGAAAACGCTTTTGAACACAATTTGGAATGGGCCAATCGCCTAATCAATCAAATGTTAAAACCGAACGAACTAAATGAACTGAATTTTATTTTCGGCGGCATAAGAAACAACCGATTACAATTTGCTTACAACGGCAAAATCAGCGGTTACATTATTTTTAAAGACGGCGGAAAATACCGCCACATGGATTTAATCAAAACCTATGGCGACAAACAAAAATCAGCCGAGCCATTTTTCTCCAATTTGATTTCCGGGGACTTAAGTCCTGACAATTTAGTGATATTTTGCACCGCTCCTGTTTTTGATTTTCTGACAATTGATCGATTGGAAAAAATCATCTTATCGCGCCAGATGGAAGATGGCTGTCGATACTTGGAAAAAACTCTGAATCAAATTGCAAATCAACTTTCTTTCGGCGGATTGATTATTAATTTACTGACCCCAACCGCGCAAAAACAGATTCAAATTTCCTTAACTGCGCGTATTACTCCGGACAATTCCATCCGCCGGCTTGTTCACAAAGAACGGGAAACTGAACAAATACTCTCGCCGTCATTGTGGTCAACTTTCAAAAATTTTTTTAAAAATTTTGAAAAGAAAAAAACGTCGACTATTGAGATAGAAACAAAACAAGCCGTTCCGCCGCCAACTGATCTGGAAACAATTAAAAAAATCGCCAAAATTTACAATCGCCTTACCGGCTGGCAAGGACAAGTTAAAAAAAGCTGGCGAGCGCTTATTAAATTTTTCAATCAAACCGCGCTGTTGACAGAACCTTCAACGAAAAAAAACATTGCCATAAAAACACCTCCGTCCGCGTTAATTCATCTGTGGCAGACTGCCAACGCCGCAATCTGCGCGCTGTCTCAAAAACTCTGCCAAACAATTCGCGCCAAATTCTTGGCCTTGCCGCCGACCCGCCGTTATTTGTTTCTAGGCGCAATTATCATCGGCGCAATTTTTATCATTAGCGTCAGCTGGACTTACAAGCAAAACAGCAATCGTTTGGAGCAAGAAAAATACAATCAACTGTTGAACGACATTAAAGAAAAGATAGATCTGGCCGATTCCAGTATTATTTACAAAAATGAAGAACAAGCCAAAAAATTGTTAATGAAAATTAAAAATGTCTTAATCGATTTTCCGCAGGATTCAACCAATCGACGTGAAATGCGCAATAATTTATTAGCCTACGCCGATATAATTGCCGCGAAATTACGGCATTTGGAAACAATTACGCCGACACTCATTGCTGATTTGACCGGCCTTAATCTGACATGTCAACCGACAGATTTAATTAGCGTCAAATCATCATTTTTCTTTTTTTGCGACAATGACAAAAATTTTTGGCAGTATGATTTAAAAAATAAAACAACAGTCTGGCTAACCTCGCCGCTATTGGGAGAATTGAAAAATAAATTCGTGAAAAAAGACGGTACGATACTTTTACTCAATGGCCAAAATCGGCTTATTCAATTTGATCCTGCAACCGGCTCGTTTTCTTCATTGGAAGTTATCTGGTCGAAATCAGACGCGGAAATTAAACTCATCGGACACTATAATACTTATCTTTACTCATTAGATACAAAAAATAATTTAATTACCAAACACAAAGAAAGCTCAACTGGCTTTGCTAGGGGCTCGCCGTGGCTTAAAGAAAATTTTACCGCGGCTGACATAACCGGCTGGACGATTGACGGCTCAATTTACGCGGCCAAACCAAATGGCGCAATTTACAAATTTGATAGCGGCCAATTGCAAAATTTTTCCCTCGCCACGCTGGACCCGCAGCTTAATTCAGCTGTAAAAATTTTCAGCTCGCCTGACTCTCAAAACATTTTCATTCTTGACACTGGACAAAAACGAATAATTATTTGGAATAAAAAAACGCAAAAACTAATGGCTCAATATACTGCTGAAGAATTTTTTGACCTCAAAGATTTCAGCATTGATGAAAAAAACAAAACAATTTATCTGTTGAACGGAATGAAAATACAAAATATCAAATACTAAAAAATTCCCCGCTGAATTGGCGGGGAATTTTTTAGTAAAAGATACTGGATTCCCGCTTCCGCGGGAATGGTTTTAAAATAATTTTTTAAAAAATTATTTTAAAACCACTTTACCACCGGCCTCAGTCACTTTCTTTTGAATGGACTCGGCTGTGGCCTTGTCCACGCCCTCTTTAATCATTTTTGGCGCGCCGTCAACCAATCCCTTGGCATCGGCCAAACCCAAACCGGTAACTTCGCGGACAACTTTAATCACCGCGATTTTGTTG
>JACROI010000055.1 GCA_016214465.1 Candidatus Magasanikiibacteriota bacterium | reverse complement strand
TTGGCCTACATTTTCAATGGACTTAATTCTGATCCACAATTTGTTTTGAGATTTAAACCAGAACTGGCCGTATTTTTTTCTATTCAATTGATAAATAAGAACGGCGTAATTGGGTTCTTGCCCAAAACGGCCGGAACGATTGTCATCGTAAACAGAGGTCGTCGTCCCCAAAGTGGCGGCAAGCATATTCAAGGTTTCCACCATTTTGCGGGAAGATGTGTAAATCCGGTGCCGATTGCCGCCATCAGTGGCGTAATGGCCTTCAATCAATCCTTGTCGGAAGTCGCGACTGGTGCCATAAACTTTCGCTTGATAATATTTTTCTCTCTTTTTTCCGGCTACAAAATCTTTGCATAATCCAACAGCCGCCCGAGAATGAATTTTCAAACTAAAAAGCTGGGAATCACTGGGGCTGTAGGTGGAATAATGCGCGCCAAAATTATCTTGAGCAATTTTAATCAATTTCTTAATCACTTCTTTCTTTCTTTGATTTTCTAAAGAAAACACTACAGTTGTTTCTCCGTCAAAAGAACCGTCGCCGGCATAAGCGCCGACAAAATATCCTAAATCCCGGGTTCCACCGCTTCCCACATAAGAATTAAGTGAATAGGGTAAATACATCCCGACGGCCAATTCTTCTCCTTTTAGCTCTTGCATTTTCCCATCCTGATTTGCCGCGACGCCGTCGCTATAAATTTCATATTCATCATTATGGCCATTACCTTCATAAATATTTCTGATGCCTGAATATTCCAGTTGCCGACCGCGGCTGGATTTGATTAAGACCTTTTCCTCGCCGGCCAAAGGACACATACTGCGCACATCTTCCGGCTTCATGTCAGAATTGACAAAATTACAGAAATATGGCACGCCGTATTTGGCTGTCATTTCCCAAATCGGCTCCAAAACCGGATTTTCCCAATTGAAGTCATTGGTGATGTTATAAGTGGGAATGGGGAAGGTGAACACGCGGCCTTTGGCATCGCCCGCGAGCATTACCTCGGCAAAAGCGCGATTTAACAAATCAATTTCCGGTTGAAATTCTTTATAGGTTTCTTTTTGCGGCACGCCACCAACAATCACGCCTTCATCAGCCATATAGCTTGACGGCGCGAGATCCATGGTGATATTTGTAAAAGGGCTTTGAAATCCCACCCGCGTGGGCACATTCATGTTGAATAAAAATTCCTGCAAACACTGCTTAACTTCTTGATAACCCATTTTGTCATAACGGATAAACGGCGCGAGCAAAACATCAAAACTGGAAAAGGCCTGCGCGCCGGCGGTTTCGCCTTGCAGAGTGTAAAAAAAGTTAACGATCTGACCTAAGGCCACACGAAAATGTTTGGCCGGACCGGATTCAATTTTTCCCGACGCTCCGCCAAATCCGCGCATTAATAATTCTTTCAAATCCCAACCGCAACAATAGGCGGCCAAAATTTGCAGATCATGCAAATGTAAATCCGCTTCCAAATGCGCTTCGCGCACTTCTTTGGGATAAATTTTATTCAACCAATAATGAGAACTCACGGCCGAGGCAACATGATTATTCAACCCTTGCAGTGAATAAGCCATGTTGCTGTTTTCCTTTACGCGCCAGTCAACTTGTTTGAGATACCCATCAATCAAATCATCGGAATCAATGAGCGTGGCTTGCATTTCGCGAATGCGAGCGTGCTGGTCGCGATACAAAATGTAGGATTTGGCTGTCTGGATAAAACGGGACTTGATTAATTCTTCTTCCACAATATCTTGCACTTCTTCCACTGCCGGAATTGATCGCTCGTGAAATCTTTCATTCAAACTTTTAATGACTTTTTCTTTTATTTTCTGCGCGAATTCCAACGCCCTAGTTTCATCGGGTATTTCTTTTGTCGCGTTCGCGGCGGAAATAATCGCCTTAACGATTTTTCCTTCTTCAAAAGGGACGATACTATCGTCGCGTTTTCTGATTCTTGTGATTTTACTTTCCTCCATATGTTTTTAAATTATTACCATCTATTGTGGTTAACGGATACATCATACCACTACGGCTTGTGTTTTGCCACTGTGGATAAGTGTCCAAAACTGTGGATAAATAAATCCCCCGGACGATACTGTCGGGGGGACGAAATTTGCGACACTAAATTTGCGCTTTACAAGGCCTTGTCTACCAGATCTTTCATCATATTCAACGGCAGAGCTCCTTTCACTAATAACAACTCGCCTTTGGTGGAAATAATAATTGTGCCTGGTGTTCCTTTAACTCCGGCAGTCTGGCCGTCTTGCAATGATTTGGCGACATAACTGGCGTATTTGTTGCTATTGAGACAAGTTTCAAACGCCGACTTGTTCAGCCCGAGTTCAGCGGCCAATTTTGGCAAGTCCGCGAGGGCAAAACCCGTGCCGTTGGAAGTAGTGCGTTCATAAATCTTATCAGCATATTGCCAAAATTTTTCATGCCCGCCCAATTCATATGCGCATTCGGTGGCTTCAGCTTCTTTTCCGGCGTTGGCGTGAAAACTCAAAGGATAATGGCGATAAACCCATTTGATTTTTCCAGGATAGGTATCATATACCTCTTTCATCGTACTGTGAAATTTCTTGCAAAAAGGGCATTCAAAATCAGAATATTCAATTAAAGTAATTTGAGCGTCAGCCGGGCCGCGGCTATGGTCGCGATCGGTGACTGGCGCCACTGTGCCTGCTGACTCGGTATATTCGTTTCCGGCCGCTTGTTTGTTATCCACAGCCGCTGTTTTGTCTGTTTTAAACCCAGATGACGCGTTGTCGGCGCCGGTTAAAAATAAAACCAACATTACAATAAAACCGACAGTGCCTAAAACTAAAACTGAAACAACAAAACCAAGCCAAAAAGAGGTCTTGGAATCGAGCGTGCCAAACGCCTTTTTGATTTCCGCGTAACACATAAAAAACATTATTTTATTTAAATTTCGGGGTGCGTATATTCTTTTTTGCGCTGCGGACTCATCGCCGCGACTGCAAAAAAGAATATACGCACCACTGTATTTTAACATGATAATTTATCATTGGCAAGAGTCGAGTATATTTCCACTATTTTATTGATTTCTTTTTTCACTGTCATATTTTCTTCCACCCACTTTTTTGCCGCTAGACCCATAACTCGGCGATTCTCGTCATCAGACAAAATTTTTGTCAAAGCTAATGCCAGTTCTTTAATATTTCCCGGCTCCACTAATAATCCCCTATCTTCACCAACCAAACTTCGCACACCGGACAAATTAGATGCAACCACCGGCAAGCCATGAGCCATGGCTTCCAACAACACCATTCCATAGGCCTCGGATTTATCAATTGATGGCAAAACAAAAACATCAGCTGATTGATAATACTCTGATAATTTTTCATCGCTTACGCGGCCAACAAAAATAACTCTATCACACATTTTCAATTTTTTGGCTTTCTCTTCATAGTGCGATCGCAAATCTCCATCGCCAACTATTATTAATTTATATTTCAAATCCTTCATCGCATCCAGTAAGATATCCACACCTTTAAAATAATGCGCCTTGTCCAGCGCGCCGACAAACAAAACCATTTTATTGTCATTGCGAGGCAATGCCGAAGCAATCTCGTTTTTGTCATTTTGAGCGCAGCGAAGCCTGCCTGCCGACAGGCAAGAATCTTTTATGTCTCTTGGCAATTCTACACCAAACGACGCTTCCACAAATTTTTCCGGCCATTTTTTCAAATACGGAGCCAAAAAACCGTGTTGCGCGTAATCCATACTACTCACCAATATTTTATCGGCCTTTTTAATTACTTTTGACAAAGTCAAATAAATGTAAATCTTAAAAAAAAGCCACTTCCAACCGCGGTCAACCAAATCCATATGATAAGTGACGACCAACGGCTTTTTACAGCGCAACACAGCGTCAATAACGCCAATAAAAGGATAGTGCAGATGAATAATATCAAAATCAGCTAATTCTTTATCTAAATTCAAAATCCAAGCGGCATTGCCGAATTTCAAAAACGGCTTTAATCGTCTGACGCCATCGCCGGGAACATCTTTTCCATAATCAGGCGTAAAAACAGCCACCTTCATCCCCTTCTGTTTCAAACCTGTAGCTTGTTGAGCAGCTACATTGCCAATACCAGCTAGATATGGCGGAAAAACAGGGGTAATAATTGCGATTTTCATAAAAGAAATTGATGATATAATTTTTTCGGACCGGCGACGCACGTTGAGCGCCGCCTCTATCCTCGCTCGCTGTCATTTCGTATTATCTTTAATCTATTTGGGTTATCTTTTTTTCAATTAAAACCCTTTTTTCCCAGCTCGCTCCGGACGTCCTCAAAAACATATATCACCAATTTCTAAATCAAAAAATCAACTATTTCTTCGCAATCTCTTTCACGATTTTAGTGATATTTTTCTCCATTTTTTCAATTCTCACGGTAAGACGAAAAATAAAATAAAACAACGCCGCAACGGACACATACATTATCAAATCAGTTCCGCGCCCGACTCCCAAACGATTAGCCAGCTCGGTTGACAATCGCGGCTGCCAAACTACAACCAAAACAATCAGCCAAAAAACACACCAAAAAATCAAAGCCCCGAGTGAAACTTCTTTGGCGCGCCAACGCCCGATTACTTTTATCAAGGCGAAAAAAATAAATAAAGAAAGCAGGATTTGAATCAACATATTAGATAATTTTTTGAAGTATTAAGTCCTTAATAATTTTTAAGCCGCCGAAAAAACCTTGCCCGTAGCGGTGATATTTAACCGTCACCGGCACCTCAACAAATTTTAAATTACTTTTTTTCAATTGGGCGACAATTTCCGAATTGTGCGCCATCCGGTCTTGTGTAATTTTGATATTCTCGGCGGCGCGGCGGGAAAACGCGCGGAGTCCATTATGCGCGTCAGAAAGCCACAGGCCGGTAAATAAAAAATTGACCACGCGGGCCATAGCAAGAATAAAATATTTTTTAAAAAATGGGATATTATTGGCTTGACTTAAAAATCTTGACCCCAAAACAACTTCAGCGCGACCAGTTTTAATTGGCTCAATCAAAACAGCGACATCCTTGGCCTCAAATTGCCCATCAGCGTCAAAGTGCACTATAAAATTTGCACCGTTATCCAACGCGTATTCTGTGCCAGTGGCTAAAGCTGCGCCCTGGCCGCGATTGATAATATGCCTTATCACACTCGCACCTACCTGACGAGCCGCACCGGCCGTATTATCTTCCGAGCCGTCATCCACTACCACTATTTTCGCTTCCGGCTGCGCGGCAATCAACCCAGCCAACACATTGCCGATATTTTTCTCCTCATTATAGGCCGGAATGATGATGTACATACTAAACTATCCCTGACCAATGGTTTTTTCTTTGGCAATAGTATAATCAATGGTTTTTTTCAAACCGTCTTCCAGCATTACCAAAGGCATCCAGCCCAATTCATTTTTGGCTTTGCGGATATCTGGAATTCCCAAAGGCGTAATAAATTCCAAAGGTCTTTCAAAACGAATTTTTGATTTTGAACCGACTTTCTCAATAATAGATTTAGCAACATCACAAAGAAGATGCACTCGTTCATCGCCAAAATTCACTGCTCCAATTCCAGCTGGCGCGGCCATAAGTTTGAGAAGACCATCCGCCACATCACTCACATAAACCAGAGACGAAGAAAAGGTCTTATCGCCATAAATCACCAAATCCTGGCCGCGAATGGCGTCAACTATAAAATCAGAAATCATCTGGCTGTCAAACAATTTCAAACGCGGGCCGTAAGTGCGGAAAATGCGGGCAATCTTGGCGTCAATTTTATGCGCCTGAACATAAGTGGCAGTCATGGTTTCGGCAAACCGCTTGCCTTCGTCATAGCAGGCGCGCTGGCTTAGGTTGTTCACCGCGCCCAAGTCATCTTCGCTAAAAGCAGGTTTGTCAGGCCGGCGCGGACCGTACACCACCGCGCTTGAGCCCAACACAAATTTCGCTTTATATTTCACCGCCATTTCCAACGGGTGGTAAGTTCCAATGCTGTTGGTCAGCAATGTTTCAATTTTGGACTGAATAAAATTCTTGGCTGAAGTCGGGCAGGCCAAGTGATAAATTTCTTGCACGCCTTGAAATTTAATTTTAAATTTTTCCAGTTCGGGAAAATCCTCCAAATTAAACGGCTGATTGACATTTAATTTCAACAACTCAAAATCCGGGTCCTTGAGCAAATGCTCAATATTGGCCGGCGTGCTGTTGGAAAAATTATCCAAACAAATGACTTTGCTGGTTTTCAAAAGCGCTTCGCACAAATGGGAGCCGATAAAACCGGCGCCGCCGGTGACTAAAACATTCTTTTTACCGAAAATTGGCGTTTTGGGCATAATTTAAAAATTTTAAATAAAAAATCTAATAAAAATTAAATCTTTACTATATTAAAAACAATTTCGGAGTATTTGGCGTATTCAAGTTTAATTTTTTCTCCTTCTTTAAACTGACTATATAAATCAATAGTTACTACTATCTGTTTATTATTAAGATAAAAACGCGGTGTTTGAGTTGGAATAACACCCATAATAGCCGAAGGGAAATCCCAAATATCACCGATACGCTTTTTTTGAATTACCCCTTCATCTTCTTCCTTTATTTTTATCTGAAAATCTTTGCGCAATAATCTTTTCTCTTCTAAAAATAAAAAGCCATAAAATAAAAAATAAAGTGGTAAACTCAAAATTAAAACGTTCTTTATTATTGAGATTGGTTGCTTAATTAACCCTGATTCCATTTTCATTAAAAAAATAAATAAAAGAATAATTATCAAAAACAGTATAAAAGAATAATTATCAAAAACAGTAATGATCCCATCGCATAAAGACCTGTATTGATCTCTTTAATTCTTCTTTCATATCTTGTTTGAAATATCAACCAATCGGCAGATGAAAATGGCAATTCTTTCATATAATTAAAATTATTTTCTTTCTTTAAATTCCATCTCTTCTTTCAATAAATCAAATTTAACTACAAAAATATCAAAAAAACCTTTTTGACACACTACGCCGTAACCCATTCGAGCCATATTAAACAAAAAACCAACTTTTACGCTGTAATCCCATCCACCTACTTTAATTTTGACTTGATGTAAATAATAAAATTCACTAACCCCGGTAATTCCACACACATCTTGTTTCTCTCCCTTGAAAACATCTATGCCTAAAATTTCCGCAATTTGAGCATCAAAAATACAAAGATCTGCTCCTGAATCTACCAAAACTTCATATGAAACGAAATTTTCTTTATAACCAATTTCTATTGGAATTACCGGTCTCAAAACGCCTTGACCATAATTTTTATAATTAAACTTCATAGACCAAAACCAACATACGACACCAAATTTCTTGGCATACGAGTAAGAATTGGTTTATTATAACCTTTCTTACGCGCTTTATTCCATGCTTCTTTAGCTGTTTTGCCATTCGCAATTACCGTGGTCTCGTCATTATCTAAAGCGACCCAAAATCCTTTATATTTTTTATAAATTTTAGTCCAATCTATAGCCATATTAAAAATCAATAATTAATTAAAACTCCTACTCCATTTTTAAATTCCCCCTTAATCTTAATTTTTTTCTTTATTTTCCCATTTTCCGTCCAAACGTATACTATTGTATTTTTAATAGGCTTGGCGGTCAACCATTCATCTTGGCCATTGTTATCAATATCAAATTTGGCAATAAACAGCTTGCTCTTATAAGTATTATAGAATAAACGAGCCTGTTTAGGCAAATCCTTGCGGGCGTATTCCGGCTCCGGCGGCTTTGGATACAATTCTTCAATCATTTCCATAGCGCGCGCCAAATTCAATTTACCAGCTCCCAATTGCCGCGGATAATTCAAATTTTTTGCCTCAATATTATCAGCGCTTTTGGTTAAAATATAATAAATTTCTTTCGGACCCAAATCAGGCCGCAATGATTTAATCAACGCGACAGCTCCTGTTACCAATGGCGCGGCCAATGATGTTCCGGAAAATTTTCCGCCAAAACTTTGTTGTATTTCAAAATCATTGGGGTTATGAACCAAAGTGCTTTGCATTTCAACTCCGGGAGCGGAAATATCAATACAGCGGAATCCATAAGCTGCAAAAGGCGCTTTTTTGTCATTTTTGTCCAAAGCAGTCACGCCAATCACCCACCATGGCTCGCCTTGCGGACCGTCATAACACACCGGATAGCGCGGAGAAAAATCCAAATCGCCTTCAACTAAACCAGCCGCGCCCAAGGCGTCATTTCCGCCAGCCGCCACAATCACAATACCGGCTTCGTGCGCGCGTTGAATGGCCAAATAAAATTCATTATCCAATATCTCTCCAACGCCGCTTACAAAACTTAAACTGATAACATCTGCTTTTTGCCTAACCGCATAATCAATAGCCTTGGCCACTGTGAGTTGATTACCCTCGCCATTTTCATCCAAGGCTTTTAATGCCATTATTTTAATCTGCCAATTAATACCCACGCCATCAGTGGAATTATTGCCAGTCGCTCCAATAAGTCCGGCAATCAAAGTGCCATGCTGAAAACTGGATTTCTTGTTTTTATTGATAAAATCGGGCGAAGGGTCTGGGCGATTATTGATAAAATCCCAGCCGTAAATATCATCCACATAGCCATTTTTATCATCGTCAATGCCATTGTAGGGCAATTCTTTGGCATTTCGCCAGATATTGTCAGATAAATCAGGATGCGCTATCTCTACCCCGCTGTCTATCACCGCCACAACCACCTTGCTTGAGCCAGTGGTCTTGTCCCAGGCCTCGGACGCGTGAATTGCCGGCAAATACCATTGATTGTTGTATTGCGGGTCATTGGGCGCTTGAGCAAAAACAAAAAACGGCGCTGACAGCCAAATAATTGATAAAGATAGAATCAAAAATTTATACATATTTTGACAGTGGCGAATTTCAATTATTACATTTCCGTTTCTTCAATCGGCGCGCGATTTATCAGAGGATATAATAAAGTGAATAAAGAAGCAATGATAAATGACAGAGTGAAGGGATAAAAATCAATAATAAAAATCAGCATGATCAAAGGCATCACGATAAGACGGCTGGCATTAAAAACCATATCGCGAAAAACCAATAATTCAAAATATTTTTTGCGCTGAAACATTTTATAAAACAGCGAAGCCCAGGGCAAAATCAAAAATCTTTCGGAAACATTTTTGTAAGAATCAATGAAAAAAACTTTAACCGAGGCATCGGCAAAAAGAGTTCCAAGCCAACCGAAAAAATAAAACAAAGTTCCCAAACGCAAAAGTTTTTGTAGGCTGAATTTGTCCGCTAATTTACCGGTCAAACGAATCACCGCCATAGTGGCAGCGGCGGAAATAGCCGCCACATAACCAACTTGCTGGGCCGCGCCGAAAATAATAATCAAAAACACCGGCCAAACATTGCGACCAATGCTGGACTCAATGGCATAACCGGTAAAACTCAAAATCATGCTGGCATTTTTCTTTTGCCAAAATCTATTGATAATGTTGTTGGCGGTAAAATTTATTTGCGGATGAATGTCTTTGGTAATCAAAAGTGGAATAACGGAAACAATCAAAAGCAATGAGCCAATTAAAAACACAGCCACAAAACCGGAAAAAGCAATAATCAAACCGGCGACCAATGGCGACAAAATTGCGCCAAAAATGGAAAAAGTCGCTAGAGCCGACAAGGCCCTACCAACGCGGCGGCGGTCCAAATGATCCACAAAATTCAAATCAAATCCAAAATTATAAAATAAAGTGCGCAAAGTTAAGAGTAAAGGTAAAAAATAAAAAAGTGCGGGTGTTGCTTCCAAAAGATATAGACCCAAATAATAGATAATCAAAAATGGCGTGGAAAACAAAATGGAGTGCTTGGCGCCGAATCGCGCCACCATTTTAGCCGCGGGCAGGGCCAAAACCACTGACCACAAAGAACTTAAAAAAAAGAAAAAAAGAATCTTGGCGACTGAATAATGCAAATAATACAAATAAATCGGCACGAAAATACTGATCATGCTCTCGGCCAAATTCATAAGAAAGACCGAAAGGTAAATCTCATTCATTTCCTTGCGGCAAAAAAATTGATGATGACGGTGAATGTTGCGAAACATAGGAGTATTTTAACATTTTATGATTAAAG
>JACROI010000050.1 GCA_016214465.1 Candidatus Magasanikiibacteriota bacterium | reverse complement strand
GTCAAATTTTTTAACCAAATTCACCCACTGCTCCACACCCAATTCCTGCGCGCGAGCTTTTTCTGCTATACCGACTGTGCGCATAACCGCGGCAATTTTTTTTTCATCTGCCAGCGCGCTCAAATTATTTTTCAACATCTTGCGTTTTTGGCTAAAACCAATTTTGACAATTTGGAAAAATTTCTTTTCATCCTCAGCAGGCCATCTTTTTTTAATAACTATTTTCAAAATTGCGCTATCTACTTTTGGTGCGGGCCAAAAGGCCGACGACGAAACTTTGGCGATGATTTTCGGCGCGCCATAGTATTGCGCCATCACGGATAAAACAGACATTTTACCCGGCCGCGCGCAAACGCGCTCAGCCACTTCTTTTTGCACTAATAAAACTATCAATTTCGGCAGCTTGGCGGCTGATAAAAATTTTTCCAAAATTGACGAGGTGATGTTGTATGGAATATTAGCAACTAGTTTGTAATTGGCCGGCATCTCATTCGCTTGCAAAGCGCTTTCGTTGCAAATTTCCACATTATCAAAATTCTTCAAATTTTCCTGCAAAACAGGTATTAACTTTTTATCAATTTCAAACGCGATTACTTTTTTAACCAGCTTGGCCAATTCCGATGTGAGGACACCTGTACCCGCGCCGATTTCCAACACTATATCAGATGGTGATAATTCCGCGGCGTCAACAATTTTTCGCAAAACATTTTTATCAGTTAAAAAATTCTGCCCGCGCGATTTGTCCGGATGAATTGCTTGCATCATATTTTTATTTCTCCTTGCCGCAAAATTTTAATCTTGCCATTAACAATTTTCACAATCGTGGAGGGTTTTCTTTTTTCTAACACGCCGCCGTCTAACATCACAAGGGATTCTTCCACCGCATCAAGCGCGGGGTCAGAATGACAGCCAAAATGTTTTCTAACTTCAGACAAAGAATAACACTCGCCATTTCCATGTAGATTAGCCGAAGTAGAAACAATCGGCTGGCCTAAACGACGCGATAATTCCCGCGCCATTTTATTACCAGAAACCCGCACCGCCACAGTTTCATCTTTTGCCACAATGCCTTTAGCTAACTGATTTGACGCAACTTTCAACACCATTGTCAAAGCCCCTGGCCAATACTTTTTGGCCAGATGTTCTTCCGCGTCCGACATTTGGCAAAATTTTTTTATCATGTCCAATGATTCTGCAATCAGAGGCAGGGTGTATTTTTTAAGCCGCTTTTTCATGATAAACACCAAATCCACCGCCTTTTGATTGGTCGCGTCGCAACCAATGGCATAAGCGGTTTCAGTCTGATACACCACCACCCCTCCATTTTTCAAATGTTCAATAAGTTTAATCACAAAAATTTTTCAAACAAAGGCCGATACAAATCAGCCGCCGGATTGATTCTCAACTCTCTTTTATTTTGCTTGCTGACAAATTCCACAGGCGCGTCTTCAATCACGGCTAGCGGAGTTTGTTCGTCTGCTTCGCCCATCAATAACACTGCCGCAGCGGCCAAACTGTCAGCCACATTTGTCCGGGACATCTTTAACTTCCTGCCAAAAATATCGCCCTTGCCGATGTAATTTCGCAGACCTTTGAAACCGGCATAGCCCAAAGCCACGCCTGTTATTCCTTTGCGTAAAGGCAAAACGCGGCTGTCTGTTATTAAGACACCCAATTTTTTTATTTTATAATGCCGACGCAATCGCTGTCGCAAATCCTTGGCCTCTCCATAACTGTCGCGCGGCCACAAAATCCATTTTCCATCAGCGTTGGACTTGTCAATGCCGGCGTTTGGGGCAATCATTCCCTCTTTCAAAGTAAGATAACAATACTTGGTTAGGACGGCCCATTGACTTTCTTGTTTAATCAATTCGTCCCAAGAAATATCGCGTGGGTCAACTGTCCGGCCTTGAAACAACGCCACAATTTTGGAAGTGATAACCAAAATTGACTTTTCGGCCAAACGCGGCAGATGAGTCGTTATAAATCCGAACAAATCTTGATTTTCTTTAAAAAGCGAGGTTTTAACAGTTGTTATTTTCATGATGATGTTATTTCACGCCCGCGCCAACAAAAAGATGTTGCCACAAATATTTTTTCTCAATCATAAATTCCAAACGGATTATTTTTCGTTCAGTCAACCAGTTCAAAACATTATTAAAAATCAAATAAACGACAACGATGCCAACGGCAAACACCAACCGCTCCATCGCCACAATCGGAATCAGCGAAAGCCAGACCTTGGCTGGCAAATTGAACACATAAAGCCACAAAGCGCCGCCGACGGCGTGAGCGGTAAAAGTGGTTCCCAAAGCGCGCGCCAGCAAAAATTTTTCGCGAAAAAAATAGCAAAAAATAGGAATCAACCAATAAAGAGAAAAATACCAAGCTGAACGACCAATGGGATGAAGATTAAAAGCAATAATGGCTAAAATCGCCGGCAACAAATTCCAGCGGCTTTTTTTATGAAAATACCAAACAGCAAAAAGAGCCGGAAAAAAACGGATAATCGTGCCGGCGTCAACCACCTTAGCCCCATGTAAAAGAAAATTGAATAATTGCATCAAAAAAACCGCTATCACCCCTGGCCACAAGCCAATAAATCCTGAAGCAATCGGCCCGAAAAAATCAAACAGCGTAAATTTCACCTTAGAACCGACAATCTGGGTGAATGGCGCTTGCAAGGCCGCCAGCCCCACCAGAGCGAAAATAACCACGAAAAGAATGTTTCTTTTCGTAAAAAATTTGGACAGCATAAATTTTAAATTAAGAATTAAAGATGTTTTAATTGTACCCATTCTTTGGCTAAAAAACAAGAGACATCGTGTTGACACGCCAGCCCTGTTAAGTTATCATAAAATTATGTCCAAACCGACTCAAAAAACAACCACACCTCAAGGAGGTAATCAGATGAAGCCGAGTTTTGTCAGTCCGCTCCTTGAAAAGATTGCCCGCCAAATGGGCGTCACTATTCACATCGAGCCGCGTTAC
>JACROI010000032.1 GCA_016214465.1 Candidatus Magasanikiibacteriota bacterium | reverse complement strand
GGAAGTCCAAGCGCCAGCGGCCTCCCGGCCAGCAAAGATAGGCCAAAGGCAGGCGGCCGTACGAGTCGCGCAAAAGTGTACCGGCGAACACGAGTAAATTGCTTCTGAATTCAGTCGGGATTTCCGATTGGTGATCCAGCAGGTACTTGGCATCGACAAGGCCAAGATTAGCCTTGAGGGTGACGGCGCGTTGGCGTATCACCGAGCCGGTGACGAAGGGCTCGCCCGGCTCCAAGAAGGAAACGAGTTCGAGGTCGCTGACCGATTTGAGTGTCGGTGCAACATCTTCCACCACCGTGTAGCCGTACGAGGCGACGATCTTGTCTGCCTCGCTCTTAGCTTTCCGCTCAAGCCGGCCTTTCTCCGAGCAATTGCCAACACAGGCGATGATAATAACATAGACAATACCGACCCAGACTGCCAGCAAGGCCGATGTCCAGAACCAGAAAGATAACTTGCGATACATGACGAACCTCCTTGGTTGTTATATACCAGGACCAATTCCCAGCTTTATTTTAATGGTCTTGCTAAATGACAGCGTAAAAACCGCTAAAACAAAGCCGTGATTATTATTTCCTCTTTCCTTCAATAATTTCTTTGGCCACATTCTGCGGCACTTCCGCGTAATTGGCAAATTCCATGGAATATGAAGCACGGCCTTGGGTCATAGAGCGCAAATCAGTGGCATAGCCGAACATTTCTGCCAAAGGCACCATGGCGTCAATTATTTTCACGCCCGGACGATCACGCATTTCCATAATTTGTCCGCGTTTGGAATTCAAATTACCAATCACATCGCCCATAAATTGTTCGGAGGTGATAACCTCCACTTTCATCACCGGCTCCAAAATCATTGGTCCGGCTTTTTTAACCGCCTCTTGCAAAGCAAAAGAACCGGCCATTTTAAAAGACATTTCCGAAGAATCAACTTCATGATATGAACCGTCAAAAACAGTAGCCCTGATATCAACCAAAGGATATCCGGCGAGCACGCCCTTATCCAGCGCGTCTTTCACACCCTTTTGAATTGCAGGAATATATTCTCTTGGCACAACTCCGCCCTTGATTTCATCAACAAATTCAAAACCCTTGCCGCGCTCCATTGGCTCAATTTTCAACCAGCAATGGCCATACTGACCACGACCGCCCGATTGACGAATATATTTACCTTCGCCCTCGGCCTCGTGCTTAATCGCTTCTTTGTAAGCAACTTGCGGCCGGCCAACATTGGCTTCAACTTTAAATTCACGCTTCATTCTGTCAACAATAATATCCAAATGCAATTCACCCATGCCGGAAATAATTGTTTGCAAAGTATCTTCATCGGTTTTAATGCGAAAAGTCGGATCTTCTTCAGCCAATTTCTGCATGGCCATGCCCATTTTTTCCTGATCAACTTTGGTTTTTGGTTCAATGGCAATTGAAATAACCGGTTCTGGAAATATGATTGATTCCAACATTATAGGATGTTCGGGATCGCAAAGCGTGTGGCCGGTAAAAGTATTTTTCAACCCGACTGCGGCCGCGATATCCCCAGCGTAGACTTCATCAATATCTTCACGATGATTGGCATGCATCCTCACTAAACGGCCAATGCGTTCGCGCTCACCGGTAGTGGTATTAAACACATAAGATCCGGCTTGCAATTTGCCTGAATAAACGCGAAAAAAAGCCAATTTACCAATAAAAGGATCAGCCGCGATTTTAAAAGCCAGAGCCACAAATGGCGCGTCATCAGTTACTTTAACTTCAATGTCATTTTCTTTATGGTTCGGATCAAAACCATGCGGAGCTGCCACATCCAAAGGAGTTGGCAAATAATCAACCACCGCGTCAAGCATAAACTGCACGCCTTTGTTTTTCAAAGCCGAACCGCAAAGAATCGGCACAATTTCAAAATTGACCACGGCTTGACGCAAAACCCTTTTCAAATCTTCAACCGGAATTTCTTCACCGGCCAAATATTTATTCAAAAGTTTTTCATCGTTCTCAGAAATTTTTTCTATCAAATCGGCGCGATACTGCCCGACAATTTCTTTCATGTCATCCGGAACTTCGCCCTCCACAATCTCTTTGCCCATGTCATCCATATAGACATAGGATTTATTGGTAAGCAAATCAACCACTCCTTTAAAATTTGCCTCTGTGCCGATTGGCAATTGCAATGGTATGGCATTTTTTGTAAGTCGTTCGTGAATGGATTTAACATCATTGAAAAAATTCGCGCCCATTCTGTCCAATTTATTAATGAAACAAATGCGCGGCACTTTATATTCATCAGCATAGCGCCAGTTGGTTTCCGATTGCGGCTCCACTCCGGCCACGCCGTCAAAAATTACCACCGCTCCGTCCAAAACACGCAAAGACCGTTTCACCTCAACGGTAAAATCAATATGCCCGGGAGTGTCAATCAAATTAATTCGGCAGTCCTTCCAAAAACAAGTGGTAGCGGCCGAAGTAATGGTAATACCGCGCTCCCGTTCTTGCTCCATCCAATCCATAGTGGTGGCTCCTTCGTGCACCTCGCCGATTTTATGTTTTTTTCCGGTATAAAACAAAACACGCTCGGAAACAGTGGTTTTACCGGCGTCAATATGAGCAATAATGCCGATATTACGGGTCTTTTCCAATGAATATTCTCTGGGCATAAATAAAGCTTAAAATCTGGCAAAATGAGCAAAAGCGCGATTGGCTTCGGCCATACGGTGCATATCTTGTTTTTTTCTAACTGCTTCACCCTGATTTTGGGCGGCGGCCATAAGTTCCTCTGCTAAATTTATGTGCATTGGTTTGCCTTTACGCGCTTGTGATGCGGCGATAATCCAACGAAAAGATAAACCATTACGGCGCTCGCCTCTAACAGGCATAGGCACCTGATAATTGGCTCCGCCAACACGACGGGACTTGGTTTCCATTTGCGGACTCACATTTTTTATTGCTTCGTCAAATGTTTCCAAAGGATCTTTTTTGGTTTTTTCTTTAATCAAGTCAAAAGCTCCGTAGACAATTTTCTGCGCCGTGATTTTCTTTCCTTTGCGCATGACAAAATTAATAAATTTGGCTAACAAAATATTTTGATATTTCGGATCCGGCAATATATTTCTTTTTGGCGCTTGTTTTCCACGCATATATTTATTTTCCTTTCTTCGCGCCGTATAAAGAACGGCTGCGTTTCCTATTGGCCACGCCTTGTGTATCATAAATGCCGCGCACAATGTGATAGCGCACGCCAGGCAAGTCCTTAACGCGTCCGCCGCGCAACATTACGATGGAATGTTCTTGCAAATTATGACCGACTCCGGGAATATAAGCAGTCACTTCCATGCCATTTGACAAGCGCACGCGAGCAATCTTGCGCAACGCTGAGTTTGGTTTTTTCGGGGTCATGGTTGTTACCTTCACGCACACTCCACGCAAAAACGGCCGACCGCCTGCCAAATCAGTGCGACGACGATGTAAGGTATCAAGCCCATGTTGCATAGCCGGGGCCTTACTTTTCTTTTTAATAGAATGCCGTCCTTTTTTAATCAATTGATGAATTGTAGGCATATTTAGAATTTTGAACAAAAAAACACAAGGAGATTTAGGATCTGTCACCAAAGTTTACTTGAAGATATTCTATATCAAAGCCAAAAATCTGTCAACTTCCTACCATTAATCTAAACACTGCCTCAATCACTGGCCTTATTATTTCAAACGCGAAAAAAATAAAGAAAAAAAGCAAAAAAATACTATACCTTTCCAAAAATTCGCGCACTTTGTAAGCGCTGTTTGGCAAAACAGCGTATAAAATTTTTGAACCATCCAATGGCGGAATAGGCATTAAATTAAAAATCGCCAAAACAATGTTGGCATAGACAATCAAAGTGAAAAAACTGATAACGGAAAAAATAAAAGACGATGAAGGAATGCCAGCTACGCGAATAAAAATACTAAAAAACAAGGCAGTGGCAATGTTCGCCATTGGCCCGGCCAGTCCCACCATCGCCGGCCCCCATTTTTGATCTTTCAAATTGTAAGGATTGTACGGCACTGGCTTGGCATAAGCGAAAACAAAACTTCCTCCGGAGACAAAATACAAAAAAATCGGCAAAAGAATCGTGCCCCATTTATCAATATGCACGCGCGGGTCCAATGATAATCGGCCGGCGTATTTGGCAGTCGGATCTCCAAGCATCCAAGCCATCCAACCGTGCGCGTATTCATGAATAATAGCCGACGGAATAATAATGATAAAATAAAAAATTAAAGAAAGAAAATCCATAATACTTGCCAATTAATAAATTCTATGATAGAATCATACCACACTTATTTAATCATTACTATATGGCTAGAAAATGCTCTAAATGCGGCCGCGGGGCGATTAAAGGCGCTACTCGCAGTCACTCCAACATCAAGACCAAACGCCGCGTCTTTGTCAATTTGCAATGGCAAAAAGTCAATGGCAAAAAAATGAAAATCTGCACCAAATGCCTAAAGACCTTGGCTAAAGCGAAATAACGCATAACAAACAAAATATCCTCCTAAATAGAGGATATTTTTAAACAATCTAATTTATCAATGTTTAACCGCTTTTAACTCAGCCGCGTCGCCTCGAATCAATTTTGTGTTATCCCAATTCTTCTTTTGACACAACTTTTGCGCCGCATCAAGCATCTCTTGGCTGTAATCAAAACCAACCAATACTCCATCTCTGCCAATGACCTCCATAATAAAAGAAAAATTCCGGCCCGAACCGCAAGCAACTTCCAACACTTTACTTCCAGGTCGTAAATTCAACTGCTTGATCGCCAGGCCGCGAATAAAACTCGGCCGGCCAATAAAAGTAATATAATCCTGCCACATATAAAATAATGGAAATCGACCCCAGAAAGAATAGACTTGTTTTACTTTGTTTAATTGTTTGTCTGTACTTTTATTATTAATTGACATAAATCATTAAAAATATAATTATCTTTTCAAATGTGATTCAACGCGCTTTAATAATACTCAACGCGCTTTAATAATACCGCGTTAGTGGCAACAATGATAGAAGAAGCGGACATCAAAAGAGCGGAAATTTCCGGACGCAGTGAAATGCCGGAAGAAGTGTAAAATACTCCCGCTGCCACCGGAATAGCCAAAACATTATAAATCGCCGCCCAAAAAAGATTTTGCTTCATCTTAACAACAGTCGCCCTGCTTAAACGGATTGCCGCCACAATATCGTACGGATCGGATTTCATCAGCACAATATTGCCGGTTTCTATGGCAACATCGGTACCAGCGCCGATAGCAATTCCGATATCCGCTTGAGCTAACGCCGGGGCATCGTTAATGCCATCGCCGACCATTGCCACAAATTTTCCTTCTTCCTGAAGTTTCTTAACATATTTTGCTTTGTCTTCCGGCAGAACCTGCGCAAAATACCGTTTTATTCCCAAATCATTGGCGACTTTTTTCGCCACCTCTTCATGATCTCCGGTTATCATTGCCACTTCAATTCCCATCTCCTGCAATTTAGCCACCGCGGTTTTTGCCGTTGGTTTGACCTCGTCGGCGATACCAACCGCGCCGATAATTTTTCCATCAACCGCCAAGATGCTGATAGTGTTTCCGTTAGACAAAAGGCGGTCTATTTCCGCTTTCATTTTTCCAAAATCAATTTTATTGTCAATCATTAAACGCTCGGTCCCGGCCAAGACGACTTTCCCGTCAATTACCGCTTTTACTCCATGCCCGCCAATGGCTTCAAATTTTTCAGTTTTTTTGTTTCTAAACTCCACTCTTTTATTTTCGGCTTCTTTAATGAGAGCGGCACTGATAGGGTGATTAGAATTGATCTCTACGATCGCGGTTATTTCTAAAACCTGATTTTGATTATAGCCTTCTGCCGCCACAATCTCTGTCACTCTTGGTTTCCCTTCTGTAAGCGTCCCTGTTTTATCAAGAACAATAGCGGTTAATTTTGATGTATTTTCCAGCGTGGCCGCGTCTTTGATAAGGATGTTGTGCTTAGCCCCGAGACCCGTACCCACGGCAACGGCGGTTGGCGTGGCCAGTCCCAAAGCATCCGGGCAGGCAATCACAATAGTGGAAACAGCGAAAGTAAGAGCTAAGATAAGAGTTGCTCCGGCAATAAAATACCAACCGAAAAAAGTCATCAGTCCCGAGCCGATCGCCAAAACAACAAGCCAACCGGCTGCTTTGTCGGCGATTCTTTGCCCGGGCGCTTTGGAATTTTGCGCGGTTTCCACCATTTTAATAATTTGGGCTAAAACCGTTTCTCCTCCAACTTTGACTGCTTTAAACTTAATCGCGCCAGTTTGATTTATTGATCCGCCGATAACTTTGTCGTTGATTTTTTTTGTAACGGGAATTGATTCGCCCGTAACCAGTGATTCATCTATTGAAGATTCGCCTTCCATAACTTCACCGTCAACCGGAACTTTATCACCGGGTTTAAGTATGACAATATCTCCGGCCACAATTTCAGCGCTGAGAATTATAACTTCCTGTCCGTCACGCCAGACCCTTGCTTGCGGAGGGACTAAATCAAATAAAGCCCGCAACGACTCCGAAGTGCCGCGCCGGGATTTCATTTCCATCCAATGGCCGAACAAAACAAAAGTTAATAAAAGCGCCGCCGCTTCATAAAATGTCTCTTCGCCGCCGGTTATGGTTAAAACAACGCTAAAAAAATATGCCGCCAAAACGCCGGTTGATACTAGAACCGACATATTCAGTTTTCTGCTTTTGAGCGAATAATAAGTTCCGGTAATAAAAATTGAGCCGGCCCAAAAAACAATCGGCGTGGTGAGAATAAAAAGCAGCCAATTAACAGGAACAGGCGTTGGCAGAGAAAGTTTGAAAAAGTTTATGCCAACCGGCGAATATAAAAAAATGGGAATGGATAAAATTAAAGAAATCCAAAACCGGCGGCGCATCTCCGCTTCCATCGCTTTCGCCATCTGGGGATTGGTCATCGCCGTCTCATGATCTTGGTGGCTCCCCTCGACTCCGCTCGGGGCAGGCATTTTGGACATACTTGCCCCGAGCGAAGTCGAGGGGTCATGCTCCGCGTGATTCTTCATCTGGTTATGATCGACTGGCTCTTGTTTAGTTTTTTTATCGGGCGCGCGTCCATGTTCTTCATGCCGCAACTTACCCACTAAATTATATTCATACTGCTTGGCTTCCATTTCACAGCCGCAATTGACGGATAGTTTTTCAGATTCGCAAACGGAGCACACGCAATCATTAGCGCATTTATTTTGCCCGCCGGCGGATGACTGATCTTGATTGTTGTGATTGTATGTATGGTTCATAGGTTTAACAAATAAATAACTTTCACTCATTTTTGCTCATTCTCGCGGAAAATTCAACCAATGCTTGTCTTTGAACGTCTTCCAAGTGTATTGACGGCCGTTTTGCTTTAATAAATGTTATTGCTTTATCAGGGCTTTTGCCTTGCCTAATTAAGTAAGCGGCCACTAATGTCGGCGCTCTGCCATGTCCGTTTTTACAATGGACATAAATCTTTTTCTTCAGTGAAACTAATTTCTCTAAAACAGAAAATTTTTTATTGGAATCCAAATAAAAAATTCTACGCCAAAAGGCGCGTCAATTCGTTCTTCTTCCAAAGAAATATTGGCAGTTATACCTTCTTTTCTCAATTTCTCGTCAAAGTGCGTCTGACAGCATTGATTCGTACCAATGTAAATGCCATCGGCGATATAACTGTATTCCAGCGTTTTAATTTGTGGGTGTTCATTCATATACAACAACTTAATTTACTAATGTCTTTGATAAAAGATAATGCCACAATTTTAATCGCCTCGGAAAGTGTCGGGAACATTGGGAGAGAATTGACCACATCGTCAATTGTATTTTTGTTCTTGACGAGCATCATCGCCTCGGCGATAAGCTCGCTCGCATTTGGCGCGAGAATATGCACGCCGAGAATTTGTTTTGTTTGCGGATGAATCGCCATTTTTATCATTCCCTCGGTGCGATGTATGATGATCGCCTTAGGAACATCGGCAAACGAAACAGTTCGGCAGGCGCAAACTCCCATTTGTTTCATTTGCTCGTCTTCGGTAAAACCAACACCAGCAAGCTGTGGGTCGGTAAAAATAGCGTAAGGCACTGTATTGTAATCAATAAACAATTGCGTGCCTTTGAGCGCATTTTCAGCGGCAAGCGTGCCCTCGCGTCCGGCGGTTGTCTCAAGACGCACGGGAGCGTTGGTAACATCACCGACTGCAAAAATATTTTTGTTTGAAGTTTGGAAATACTGATTGACGACAACTGCCTGCTGTTTGCTTATTTCAACACCAACTACATCAAGACCAAGTTCTTGCGTGTTGGGTGTTTTGCCTGCCGCTAAAAGTATTTCATCGCCCGATACTTCCTCCGATTTTCCATTTATAAGATACGAGATTATTTTTTTATCGTTTCCCTTTTGCGCGCTTTTCACTTCAACATTCGTCTTGATAGTGATTCCTTCTTTTGTCAACACTTCGGCTAGTCGGTCGGTAAGCGTTTTTTCGGAGTGCGGAAAAATTGAATCTCCACGTTGTAAAACAGTTACCTTTGTATCAAAATGGCTGAACGTTTGTGCAAATTCCAAACCGACTGGGCCTGCACCGATAACGACTAATTCTTTCGGTTGTTTTTCAAGGCGGAATGCTCCAATGTGCGTAACAAATCCGACTTCGTGGATACCTTCAATCGATGGCACATTGGCGGTGGAACCCGTGGCGATAATAAATTTTTCCGCAATCAATTTTTCGCCGTTCACTTCCACCTCGTTTTGAGAAACAAATTTTGCCTTTCCCTCAACGAGCGTTACATACTCTAAATTTTTTAGTACTTTTTCGTATTTTTCTTGACGCAATTTTTCCACCAGCGAGAGTTCGTCTTGCACGACTTTTTGAAAATCAAAATTCTTCACTTCAAGCTCAACACCGGGAATGCCGTGATGTTTGGCGTGGTGCAAAACTTCACCGGCATAGAGAAGTATTTTTGACGGCACGCATCCGACATTGACGCAAGTGCCACCGATCGGAAGCCCTGCGTTCACGATCGCCGTTTTGGCTTTCAGCTCGTTGGCGCGGATAGCGGCCGCAAATGCGCCTGCTCCTCCGCCGATGATTATTAAATTATATCTATTCATATTCAATTTGTTTAATTTTACTTATCACAAATGCACCTGTGGGCTTGTCTTATCAGGTACATTGCGTATTCAACTTCATTTTCTGACCTTACATTAAATACTCTATCAAATGTCCAAGAAGGAGTTCGTTTTATCGTTTTTGAAATATCTTTCTCGTCCTGAAATTGATGATTGCATTTTAAGTTAACTTCTAAAGAATCTGGAAGAAATTTGATAGTACAAAAATTTTTTAAAGGGGATGTTTGATAAGTCACCCAATTTTTTCTTGATTTTTGAGACACACCCGCGATAGAGCAGATTTCTGAATTCAATAGTGAAAAGATTTTTTCGAGATTATTTTCACCTTTTTCAAGATGTTTCTCGAGCGGAACCGTAGTCCACTTGAAAGTCCATTTTTTTGATTCTTTCTCAAGAGCCGTCTTTGTGAAAGTAGTAAATTTAAAAATTTTATTACTTTTTTGATCTATATACATTTCAAACGGAATAGCTAATACATCTGTCCCGTCTTGTGAAAGCATATTAACTATTTCAACCAGCTGTTCCGAAATATTATCAATTAATATTGCTATCCCAAAATTTTTTCCTATAATATTCTGAACATCAAGTAAGGTTATTTCTTTTTTTAAATCATCTCTAATAATTTTTTCATAAAATTCTTGCGCCAGTTTATCCTTGAGTTCAGGGTTATTCATGGCAATCTTGAAACAAAGGAGCTGTCTTGTAATGTGGTCAATAATATGGTGTGAGATCAACTCAACTTCAACTATAAAGAGTTTTTTTCTTTCAAAATCTAACACAAATCCATCGGGTATTCCTGAAATGCCCTTAACACTGGTTATTTTCCTTTTTAAATTAATATAAACAGAATCTTTCCCGAATATTTCTGCGGTATATTGAGTCACTATATTTTCCAGCTCTTTCTCTGACTTGTAGGTGTATAACTGGAACTTATTGCCATTTTGAATAATTAGAGGTTTTCCTTCCATATTTTTATTATTTACTCTGCGTAAATTTATTTCACGTTATTGATAATATTTTGAATTATTTGATCAATCTCTTTTTTTGTTTCATACTGTCTTTATTTTACGCCATGTTAAATGTTCGTATACACTAGACCAAATAAAGCCAAAACTTAGTGCAAACAGTAGTTCCTCAAAGGGAACTCCGAGAATCAAAATTCCAGAAATAACTTTTAAATTCCAAACTTTTTCCACATAACCCGGATACATAGCAATAAGCGTAAGAAAATATACAAAATATATCCCTAAAAATATTACCGCGCTGGTGATCATTTTTTTCTTTAAATCGGGACGGCAATACCATGGAAACAACCCGCCGCCAGTCATTGCGATTATCGCAATATAGATTGGATTGATAGAAGTTATTACAAGAAGCAAGAAAAAAATGATCGGCGCGGAAAGAAGCGCTACCAAATGATAGCGATGGTGTAGCGAGTGCCGTTCATGAGAGCTGATTTTTTCATGTTTTGTTTTAAAAATCAGTTCATAAATTATAACCGCAATCCCGCCAATGCCAAATGAAAAAATAAGACTTTCAATATCAAAACCAGTGCGTAACGCTAAATTAAAAAGAGACGGTGGACTCCAATATTCAGGAACAAATAGTGGTTCAGTAAGACCAATGGCGGATGTCCACAAACTCACAATCAACATCTCACGCTTTTTATATTTGCCGTTCAGTGAAAAATAAACCATGAGCCAGATTATTATTAATAGTAAACTCCAAATTAGCCAAGCGTATTGCATACTATCTCAATTTATTCTCTTTTTATTCATTTTGTTTATCTTTTTTAAACATATGCGCTAAGGATAAGGCAACAATAAATGATAAAACGAAAATCCATATCATTCCCAAGTATATGTCAAATTTTTCAACTCCTCTTTGATTATTAGCTGTTAAAATAAACAAAAAACTAAAAAAACCGGCTAATGCAAGAGAAATAATAAAAAAATTTTTGGGCGCATTTTTCATATATATTTAAATTTATACCGTTTTAAAAGCAGTGTATTTAACGTTACCGAAACAGAACTAAAGGCCATAAACAAAGCCGCCAATTCCGGACTGACTAAGAACTTAAACCACGGATATAATACACCAGCAGCCAAAGGCACCCCAAGCGCATTATATATGAACGCCCAAAAAAGATTTTCTTTTATCTTCCTCATCGTTTTTTTGCTTAATTCAAACGCATTGATGATGTCTCTTAAATCTTCTTTCACCAATACTATCTGTCCAGCTTCTTTGGCAATATCAGAGCCACTTCCAATCGCAATGCCGACATCCGCTTGCGTTAAAGCCGGCGCATCATTAATGCCATCACCAACCATTGCTACTACTTTGCCTTGTTCTTGTAATTTTTTTACCTCTAACGCTTTATTTTCAGGCAACACTCCAGCTAGCACATTTTGAATGCCTATCTGTTTGGCAATGGCTTCCGCAGTGCGCCAATTATCGCCTGTGATCATCAACACTTCAAAATCCATTTTTTGCAAAGCAGAAACTGCTGCAGCTGAATTCTCTTTTAATGTGTCAGCCACGGCAATCAATCCTTCAATTGTTCCATCTACTGCCAAAATCATTGCCGTTTTGCCGTCTTCTTCAAGCTTTTGCATCTTCTCTTCAACAAAATCACTTATGGTTATTTTTTGAATACTCATTAATTGGCGATTACCCAAATAAATTTTCTTTCCGTCAATTATCACTTCAATGCCATGACCGGGAATGGCTTGGAAATGGTCTATCGGACTAAGGACAAGATTTTTTTCTAGCGCGTTTTTGACCATGGCTTCGCCCAAAGGATGTTCGGAACCTTTTTCAGCTGAAGCGGCTATCTGTAATATTTGATTGGAATCCAATGATCCGACATTCAGGATGTCCGTTACCGCAGGTTTACCTTTAGTTAAAGTTCCAGTTTTATCCAAAACCACTGTATTAACTTTTGAGGCGCGCTCCAAGGCATCCCCTCCTTTTATTAAAATCCCATATTCCGCTCCCTTAGCCGTGCCGGCCGCAATAGCGCTTGGAGTGGCTAATCCTACGGCGCAAGGACAGGAAATAATCAATACCGTTATGCTCAGTAATACGGCAAAAACTGAAATTGGCACCGAAGACAAAGAAATGCTGGAAAGCAAAAATTGACTTCCTGGTGTAAAGAAAATATCATATCCGACAAAAAACCAAAATAAAAAGACAAAAAGAGCTAAAATATGAATAATTAAAATAAAATTGCCGGAAACTTTATCGGCTAATTTTTGAATTTTTGGTTTAGCCAACTGGGCGTCTTCAATAAATTTAATAATTTGAGAAAGCATCGTGTCTTTCCCAATTTTTGTCGCCTCAAATTTAATAAGGCCAGTTAAATTGATGGTGGCGCCGATAATCGTGTCGTTTTCTTTTTTTTCAACCGGGATACTCTCTCCTGTAATCATGGATTCGTCCACCGCCGAATAACCGAATCGAATAACGCCATCCACCGGAAATTTTTCCCCCGGCTTCACCACAATCAAATCGCCAACGATAATTTCTTCTATGGAAATTTCTTGTTCAACTTCATTTCGAATTACTCTGGCAATTTTTACCTTTAATCCCATTAATTTTCTAATTGCTTCGGATGCCTTTCCTCTGGTTAAAACTTCAAGATATCGCCCTAAAACAAGAAAAGCGATCAAAAGAGCTGCAGTTTCGAAAAAGGCCACTTCACTGCCACCAAAGCCAAGGTTGGGGAAAAGTGTATTAACTACACCAAGCAGATAGGCCGCGCCAGTGCCTGTGGAAACCAAAAGATTCATATCTGTAAAACCATGCTTCAATCCGCGATAAGTGCCGATAAAAAATTGCCGTCCGGGCCCAAGCATTAAAGGCGTAGTTAATAGCCATAATACATAACTATTTGCTAAAAATACCGGCACAAATGAACTCAAAATCCAATATTCTTGAAACGTTCCAAGCATAATCGGAATGGCCACAAGCCAAGAGAAAATTGTGTAATTTTTTTGCTGTTTAATTTCTTTTTGATAGGAACGATTTTCTTCTTCCAAATTTCTTTCCACTACGGAGGTAATCTTATATCCCAACGCATCAGTGATGCTTTTCCCGATTGCTGCAACAGTTGTAATGTTTTCGTCAAAAGAAACAACTCCTTTTTGCGTTGCATAATCAACAATCACCGATTTTACTCCTGGTAGGGTTTTTGAAAGGTTCTCAATATTGGTGGCGCAACTGGCGCAATGCATTCCTTGTATTTTAAAATCTTCTTTTTTCATATATTTTATTTAAAAATAATTATTTCATTCATAACGCAATGCCTCAGCCGGCTCCATGCGAGAAGCTTGCTTTGCAGGCAATACGCCTGATAGAACTCCAATAATGAAAGTAAGAAACAAAATGACAAAAAGTCCGAAGAAATCCAATGATGCGAAAGAAAATAATCCTCTAATCCCGAAGCCAGCGGCAGTTAAACCAATGAAATACGCCGAAAGTATTCCAAAAAAAATTCCTAAAATTCCTCCAACTAAACCGATAAAACCAGACTCTATCAGAAATAGCGAGAGAATGGCGTCGTCAGAAGCACCGATTGCCTTCATAACCCCAATCTGTTTAGTTCGTTCCAAAACTGAAGTATACATAGTGTTCATAATGCCTACCGCTCCCACTACCAAAGACACTAACGCGATGATCATTAAAACCAACTCAACGATTGAAATAACATTATCAATTAAACGATCAGCTTTTTCTGGAGTTAAAACTGAAAAATCGCGAATGACTTCTTGTTTGGAAAGCTGAAATTTTATTTGCTGGGCCACCAAATTGATATTCGCTCCTGGCATTACTTTTACTAAAGCGCTGGAAACGCCGCGAGAATCGGTTAAACTGTCAAGTCTATCCAAAGAAACAAAAATAACATTATCAATCATCTGTTCGCCGATTTCGGAAAGATTGCCAACAACCTTAAATCTTTTTGATTTGATAATTACCTCGTCTCCAACCATCACTTCTTTTTTAAAAAATGTTTTAGCGGCCAAGTGGCCGAAAACTACCTCGGACACTTCATCATTTTCAGGCCATCGACCGGTCTCAAGCTTAATACCCTGAGACGATTCTAATACCTCTACATATTTTTTCCAATTGGCGGCATGAATCATTGTTGATTTTACTTCTCCATTATGTTCAATATTTAAATTGCCAATACCCATTGGTACGGCGAATTTAACGCCATTTATTTTCTCAAGATCTACCAGATCTTTCTCTCTGAATTTTTGCCCGGCCAAAAATCCAACAATGGGATTATTTTCTTTACCGGGAAAAATTATAATCAAATCCGATCCGAATGTCTGCAATGCCCCGGCAATCGTATTTTTAATACCGGAACTTAATGCCAAAATAATGACTACCAACATTATGCCGATGACAATGCCTAAAATCGTCAACCAACTTCTGGTTGAGCGATGTCTAATACTCTTTAAGGTTAAAATGAGAAAATTTTTCAGCATATTTCTTGTTGATATTTATTCCGTATATGCTTTTTTATGCGCCTGATGGTCTCGCACTAAATGTCCGTCCTTAAAAGTAATGACTTGATCGGCCTTCTCAGCTATATCGGCGTCGTGGGTAACTATGATGAGCGTTTTTTTACGATTTCTATTCAAATCAATCAGTATTTCTAAAATTTTATTACCGGTTGCTGAATCCAAATTGCCGGTCGGCTCGTCTCCTAGAATTATTTCCGGATCGTTTACTAAAGCACGCAAAAGCGCAACGCGTTGCTGTTCTCCGCCGGAAAGTTCAAAAGAACGGTGGGTCAGACGCTCTTTCAGGCCCATTTTTTCAAAACGAGCTTCTAATTTCTTCATTTCAATTTTTTTTCCGGAGAAGACAAGCGGAAGATTTACATTTTCATAGGCAGTCAGCCACGATATTAAATTATACTGCTGAAACACAAAACCGAAAGTTTTAGAACGGAGTCCATTCCTTTTATCATCGTTCAATAAAGACACATCTTCGCCATTTAAAAAAATCCGACCGGAAGTCGGCCGATCTAAAAGACCTATCATATTTAAAGCGGTACTTTTGCCGGAACCGCTCGAGCCAATAATGGCCACAAAATCACCTTCCCAAATATGAAGATTTAAACCCGTGAGAACTTTGGTCTCTGTCTCACCAAGCTTAAAAATCTTCCAAATATTATCCAACTTAATAAGCGGCTCTCCTTGAAATCTGCTTGGATTTTTTTTAAATCTATCTTCGCATCCTTTTCCACAAAAGTAAAACCCTTTTTCTTGATGAAAAATTTCAACAACATCCGTGTATTCGGACAAATCCATGCCGCAAACAGGATCAACTTTCAATTGAGTGTCTTTTGACCGCATAATCTATACAATTAGTCGGCAAAAAGCGCTACAATCTGTCCTTCATTAAGTCCGCTGATTATTTCAATTGATTCACCGTTGGAGATACCTGTTTTGATCTCCACTTCTTTTTGTCTACTTTCTTCAAAAATCGTTACGAATTTTTTACCGTCTTTTTTATAAATGGTAAGTTCCGGAATTTTCAAGATATTATCTTTTGATAAAATTAAAATTGTCAAATCAGCGCTCATCCCGGAGCGAATTTCTAAATCATGCGGCTCTATAAACACATTTACCCGATAGTATTTGTCACCTTCTTTGACAATTTCCTTTGGTTCAACGGATATAATTTCGCCATTGAAGTTCAAATCAGGAAAAGAATCAAATTGAATCAGGACTTTGTTGCCATTTATCTCTCTTATTTTCCCTATTTCCAATTCAGAAACATCAGCTTGAATTTTATGACCGGAAGTTTCAAGAGTTACGGCGGTTTGTCCCGGTCTTGCCAGTTCTTGTTTTTCAAACCAAACTTTGGTGATCTTGGCGTCTGCCGGAGCGTAGAGAGTTGATTTTTTGATTTTTTCCCAAACCCCAGCAATTCTCGCTTGAACACTTTGAACATTTGCTTGGCCTGATTCTACAATCGCCTCCTGCGCGGTAATTTGCTCTTTAGTGCTTCCTGCTCTTTTAAGAATTAATTCATCCGTGGCTGTCGCTAAAGTATTTTTTGCGCCAGTAACACCTGCTTCCGCGGAAGAAATACTACTGGCATTAGCTGACTTTTGAGTTATGATTGTTTTTTGCCTGTTTGAAATTGTTGAAATTTCCGCGCTAACATTATTTTTTTCCGCGCTCATATTTATTTTTTCAGTTGATGTCCATTCAAAAGTCACAGGAACCGATTCCAGAGCCGATTTTACCTTTTGTAAAGCATCTAAAGTTTCCAGAGACGCCGAATCAATATTCACATATACGGGATTGACTGCCGCCTTTTGAACAGTGCTGTAAGCTCCGCCGCTCAAGATGCTTAAAGAATTTGAAAACATTCTGCCGGCACTGTCAGCACCCAAGAGCGCTTTCACCGCAATTGCTTTCTTTTCAGCCACTGCTATCGCGTCTTGATCAGTGCCTAAAAGATGAGCGTATTGAATGTCAGTTAGAGTCAAAAGAGCATTTTTCCCAACAATCACTGCTTTTTGAATAGCAGTAAGAGCGTTACTGTAAGCGTCATCCAAATCTGCTTGAGCTTTTTCTTTAATTTTTTCAAGGTTGTCAGCTGCATCTTGTAGCGATTTTTCAGAATTAACTAATTTTGTTTCAACTATTTGAATTTCTTCAACGCGTATACCTTTTTTCAGTTCATCCAATTTCGCTTGCTGGGATTTTACATTTGCATTGGACAAAGCCAGCAAAGCGACCAGTTCCCTAATTTCTAATTCAAAATCGGTTGTTTCTAGCATTAACAAAGGATCATTCTGATTGACTTGTTGCCCATCTTTTACAAAAATTTTTTCCACAAAACCGGAAAAGAGAAACCCCAAATCAAAATTTTTTTGCGATACGACTTCTCCCCTTACTTTTACTATTTCTTTAATAGGCCCTCTTTCAACCTTAAACAAAAGCGGCTCTGGCTCTACTTTATTAAAATACTTTTGGTATGACCAAAATGAGACAAGAGCAACGCCTATAACAACTGTAAAAATTAAATAAAAAGATGTTTTTCCCATATCTTAATAGAGAATCGCCACCGATATTAAGACGATACCGATAGACCTTGCGCACATATGAAATCGCTAAAACACTATTATTTTATTTCTTCAAACCACTCACAATAAAATACACTACAAAGCCGAACATAATAATCCAATGAATAATATGGAACCACTTATTTGCGCCGTGACCTGATCCGGTATTTGACGCATCCGCCGCGTGATGCGAATCCGTCTGCAGATTGGACTTTTTTTTTAAACCCTGTTCCGAACGATTATTAGAATTACCGCCGCAACAACTCATATGTTTAATTTTATATTAATTTTTAATTATCTAATTGATTGATACCCTCCCCGAACTCCTTTTTTGGATAAGACGACCTGCCACAATTGATTTTTTCTTGCTCGAAATGACCCCGCGCAAGCTAATAAATAATATCTCCACATCCGACGAAATCTTTCATTATAATTTGATTTTATTTTGTCCCAATTCTCGTTAAAATTATTATACCACGCCATTAATGTTTTATCGTAATCAGCTCCAAAATTTTGCCAATCCTCCATCACAAATAGTCCTTCAATGACTTCCGCGATCTGCTTTATCGAAGGAAGTTTTCCTCCAGGAAAAATATACTTATCAAACCATGGGTCTCCAACTTGGTCGGACTTATTGCACCATATCGTGTGTAGAAGAAAAATACCGCCATTATTAAGACACCTGTGAACGACTTTCATATACCCTTTATAGTTCTTTGCTCCAACATGTTCAAACATCCCCAAAGAGACAATGTGGTCAAACTTTCCATTGATACTGCGATAATCCTGGAGTTTGGTTTCTATTGGAAAATTTTTGTATACTTTATCAGTTAATTCTTTTTGCTCATTTGAAACAGTAACCCCAAGCGCGCTTACGCCATACTTTTCAGCGGCGTAACCCATAAAACTCCCACAGCCAGAACCAATATCAAGTATTTTTTGTCCTGATTTGAGACCAATTTTTTTGCAAACCAGATCAAGCTTTGCCTCCTGCGCGTCAGCCAAATTCCCGGCATTTTTCCAATAACCACAAGTATAAGTTAAACGTTTATCAAGCATGGCGCGGAACAAATCATTGCCAATGTCATAGTGTTTTTTTCCTATTTCAAAAGCTTTTGACTTTCTTCCAGCATTCAGCGCATAACTGTCTTTATTTCCCACCGCAACACCCGCCGCCGCCTTGTTTTGCTGTTTTTGACTCTTCTGTCGCCATTTTCTGACGATATCCTTCCGCGTGTTCTTCTGAACAAAAATATTCGCCGAATCTTTTTATCGCTTTTTCTTTTTCAACATCCATCCCACAGGTGGAGCAGTGTTTTTTAAATAATCCGAATACCATATGTTTAGATTTCAAAAAATTAAAATTATTTCTTCTCACACTCCGCTCCGCTTTTAATACAACATCCAACCAAAAACCACAAACCAAACCCGATATAAGCGTAGATATAACTTTGAATCAAACCGAGAACAAAGCTGGCAAAATTCATGCCGGAAAAGCCGAGAAAAGCCATCTGAAACAACTTAACGCGCAATTCCGCGTCCACCGGACGAAAATAATGAAACACAAAACAAAAAACGAACAAAATCGCTAAAAATAGCCCGATACGATTGGCACAGCGCCAATAATTGCATTTTACATCTTCCATAAAATCACCTTCTTTCTTTCCGAATTACAATCCTCTACCGTCTTTTTGATAACTTATAAACTGCCAGGATTTCCTTAATCGCTTGATTTTCTTTACCAGCTTTTATTTGCTCTACCACATGCGTGGACAAATGATTATCCAACACTAAATTCTCTATACCGGAAATGGCATTTTTGACTGCCGCTGATTGTGAAATAATATCCACACAATATGTATCTTCCTCAGTCAGCTTTTGCAGGCCGCGCACTTGGCCTTCTATAATTTTTAGTCGATGAAGAATATTTTTCTTAATGGCGTCCTTCATAATTTTTATTATACCATAGGGGGGTATGAGTGTCAAGGAATGGCTTGTGAATAACTTTTTATAATTTAATCAGTTCCTCAACCAATTGCTCATTATGCAAAGCCATATTTGGGTCGTCAAAAATGTGCCGAATCACCCCCTGTTTATCAATAACCAGATAAGTGTGCCCGGGTAAAGAGCCATAGTGCATTGATGATGCAACTGTCAATAAGCCCAATTTGCCAGCTAAAGTGGCATTCTTATCAAAAACAACCAGCGCCAGTCCTAATTCCGGCATCTTGTCAATCGCTTTCTGCCAATCTTTGGCCGCATCCACTACCACGGAAAAAACTACTGTGTTATCACTTTTTAAACGCTCATCTTTTGCCAACGCCACTATTTGGTTCCAGCAAGCCGGATAACACATCAGACCTTCATTAAAAAACATTACTATCTTTTTTCCCTGTAAATCTTTGGCTGTATATTCCCGACCATTGATATCAGTCATAGAAAAATCCGGCATGGGCTTGCCAACCAAATCATTCAAAGCCGCGCCAGCTTGCGGCACTGGTTGCGCGCCACCACCATGATGGCCAGACATATCATCGGCAACGGCTACTTTTTTTTGCTCGCTTGGTGAAAATTGCCGGAAAGCCGCTAATACCAAGCCGAATATGATCAACATGATAACAGCCGTGATAACAACCGCCGTCGCTGTGTTATTCTTCTTTTCCATATTTTTGCCTTTCTTTTTTAAATAAATAAAACACTTTAATAATTAATCCAATTAAAATCGCTAAAAAAAACAAACCCCAGGCCCATTCCGGAATAATTATCACCACTGCCCTAATGGCATTGAACAGCTTAGCGGAAAAAATATTAATATCAATTTGATAAGACGAGCGCATTTGTAATTTATTGGTGAAAGCCAAAATTGAGGTCAATAAACCCATCGCCACAAACATTATGCCGGCAATGACCTCGGCAATAGTCACTGAAATCCGACGGCCGAATAGGGAATACTCCAACCGCTTTCTTGTGCCCATGAATTTGCGCGTAATGTTTGTTTTGTCCAAAAAAGCGGAAATGAAAAAAAGCGGCGCCACCATACCCAGAACATAGCTCAAAGTGTAAGCCACGCCCAAAAAAATCGAGCCAGGCAAAACAGCCAAAGCCAAAACCCCGGCCAAAACCGGAGCGCAGCAAGTAGTTGCGATTCCGGAAAATATGCCTAAAGTAAATACTGAAACAGCATGATGATTTTTCAAAGCGGGATTAATGTGAAATGGCAAAGAATAATGCTTCCCCAAGAGTAAAACTAAGCCGGAAAATAACAAAAAGGCCCCGCCAACAATAAAAATTGCGTTATGGTATTTGCTCAAAAATTGCCCAAAAAACGCCGCTCCCAGACCGAGCGGCAGAAAAACCAAAAGAATTCCCAAAAAGAAAATAAAAGTCATTAAAAAAACCGTTCTTTTTTCACGGAAAACCGAAGCCAGATAGGATGGCAGCAGGACAGTGATGCAACACGGAGCAAACAACGCCGCCAAACCAGCAATAAACGCCGCCACCATTGATGTGCTGACTAATAAATCCACAAATTTAAATTAAAAAATAAATAATTAGTGAATATGCTCTGCCGCTCCACTGTCCAGCCGCAAAATTTTATTTTTCAAAAAATACGCGGCAATAAGCGAAGTCAGTGGCACTGCTACCACAAGCCCCATGCTCCCAACAATGGTCCTGACAATCTCGGTGGCTATGATTTCATTATTTATAATTTGCGCGGTTGACAAAGAAAGCGACGAATCAAGAGAAAACAGAAGCAAGACGGGGAGTGATGCTCCGGCATAGGCCAGAACTAAAGTATTGACAATGGAGCTCACATGATCCACGCCCACTTTCATCGCCCGTTGATAAATTTCCCGTGGGCTTAAATTGGCATTGGCTCTATAAATCTGCTCCACTACCGATGCTTGACTAATTGTGATATCATCTAAGACACCCAGAGCGCCGATAATCATGCCGGCCAAGAGGATTCCTTTTATGTTCAAGACATTCTGTCCTGTGTTTACCAAAAAAGCCGCACTCTCGTCGCCAAAGCCTGTTAAGCGAGTAAATTGAACGAATACAAAAGATAAAATTCCAGTAAATGCCAAACTTAAAAAAGTTCCGGCCAAAGCTACGCTGGTTTTGGCGTTAAAGCCATGCACTAAATATAATGATACCACGAGAATAACGAACGAGCCAATAATGCTAATCATAATCGGATTTGCTCCGTCAAGTATCTGCGGAATAATAAACTTCATCAAGACAAAAAAAGTGAACACCAAGCCGATAATCGCTTTGCCACCTTGTTTTTTGCCGATAAGAATAACTAAACCGAAAAAAAGCGCCAACAAAAAATACAACCTGCCAGTGCGCGCGTAATCAGTGATATAAAAAGTTTCTCTATCCTCTTTATCAACATTTCTATTTACCACCACTTTATCCCCGACTTTAAAAGCCGGCAAACCAATAATATCCGCCGACAAATTTTGACTATTATAATTTATTTCTTTATCTTTCCATTCCCCTTCCAATCCTTTTAATTTCAAGGCCTGAACTGCATACTCTTTGCCATTTCCGTCTATCTTTTTTTGTTCTCCCACCACTGCCATTACTTTGGCTAAAAATGACTTTTCTGTTGGAGTGAAATTTTCTGCGGCAGAAACGGTTTTTGGAACAACCAAAACTACTAAAGACACCAACGCCAATAAAAATGGACGATAAACAAAATTATAATTACTTTTTATTTCTTCTTTCGTTGGCGGTTGTTCATTCTTATGCCCGCTCTTTCTCATAAAAGCATGCATTATTCTTTACAACAATCAATTAATTTTTCAACTAAATCGTCTAATTTGCCGGTTAACTCGTTGTCTTCTTTTTTCTTAATGTCGCCCAATGGTACCACTTTTAAATTAAGTCCCCAAAATAAAGAATACAAATTATAGGCCTTGGTAAATAATTCCTCGGCGTCCTCTTTTCTTTTTTGATTTAATAATTTCGTACCCACCTCAATCAATCGCATGCTCGCGGCCAAAAGATGTTTGGAAATGCACCACACTTCCCCTTCCGGTTCTTTCACAATTTTTTTTAATAAATCTTTCCGCACTTCCCTCACCTGCGTCAGCAAATCATAGTATTCTCCTTTGCCGGTTTTGGCGCCGGTAAAGAAAAAATGTTCTTCCAAACTTACCAAATTCATCACGGCAATGGACAAATCTTCATCAGATGACAAATCCCACTGATGCTCTTTTTTCAATTTTTCCACTTTGTCTAAAAATTGTCGCATTGGTTGCTGGTCAATCATACTTTCACAGAATCTTTATTATTTTTTCAAAATCTTGGTTTTGGCAACGAATTCCGCCTGGTCAATCTCGCCTTTGGCAAATCGTTCCTGAAGAATTTCCAAAGCTGAATTTCTGCGCTCGCCCAAAGCATTGCCAGAAAGCCATTTGATTAAAGCCGCCACGCCGAGAATCACTAAAATCCAAAATAAAATCATAAAAATCCAGCCACCCCAAGCGCCGGCGCCATAGCCTATCATATTATACATATCTTTAAACAATAAAAATTAAAATTCCAGCGCCTAAAATTATCATAGCAACACCCATAATAATTTTTTGGCTTTTTTTGTTTCTTTGTTGCCAATCGCCCAATTTAACCAAAGTGTAAGGATTGGTGGAAATGGCCAAAATAATTATTAACGGCAACACAAACATAAAATTGTAAAGCAGTAAATAGAGGAAACCTGTAAAAAATGATGTTTGTGAGGCCAAAAGAGCGGTGATGGCGGCGTAAATTCCACCTGAACAAGGCACGGAACAAAGTCCGACTAAAAAAGCGGCAATTGCTACTGTAGGAAAAGTGGCGGTTGATAAAAGTTCGCGAATTTTATCATTGGAAACGCGCGGCAATTTTATGCCTAATTTCAATTGTGGCAAAAAAATATCGCGCAAATTAAACAGACCCAACAAAATCAACAGCCATGAACCAACCTTAGCAAAAAAATGATGTTGTCCAAAAAACATTATGCCGGAAAGCAGACCCACGCCAATGGCCAAATAAGTCAAAAAAATAACAAAAACATAAACCATTCCCAAAGCAAAAATTTTCTTAAAACTACGCTGAAGCGTGAGCAAAAAAGCAATAAAAAAAACCAAAATGGCAATGGCGCATGGATGAATGCCGTCAATAAAACCTGTAATAGCAATCAAAGGAACGGCAGTAGCTGGAGAAAGCGTGATAAAAGATGGTATCATAAATAATTATTTGACAAAAGAGCTGATGATTATTTCCACTTGCGGACGCGTTGGGTCGCTGCTTTTAATGTAAATAATCCGGTCTTGCTGGCCTTTGCCGTGCGAACCAGAACCCATGGCCGCCGTGTCATAGCGCACTTGCAATTCCGCTTCTTCGCCAGGATTAATGGTTTCTTTGCTGACTTGAGCAGAGGTGCAACTGCAAGAAGTGGTTACTCTTTTAATTTCCAGAACTTGTTGGCCAATGTTTTTCACGATAAAAATTTTCTCCGCAATTTTGCCAAAATCCAATTTGCCAAAATCAAAAAAAGTCGGCGTGATTTCAATTTTGGGAATCGCTTGATTTTTATCTATTACCGGAGGGATCGCCTTAAAATAACCATAAACACTTAAACTGCCCAAAATAATCAAAGCGACTATCAACCAAAACTGCCATTTATAAAACATACTTAATCCGGAATAAATTCCGGCCCTTTATTTTTATACTGCTTGATAAATCTATTTATTTTCTCCGCGTCAAAATCATTCAATTTCATAATCCGTCCCCAGGAAACAACGGCGACGGGACTATCATTGGCCGAACGCGGCGATAAAATAACTTTGGATTTATATTGTTTCACCAATTCTTCCAATTTAGTTTCTAATTCCTGATTATTTTTATCTTGATAAGTAATCCAAACACCGCCGTGCTCTAAATTATGAATAACATTTTCATCAAGAATTTCTTCTTGATAAATTCCCCAATCAACATCTTCGGCATGTGGCCCGGAAGTGGGCGGATTGGAATTGTATGGTTCGTGCGGTGCGTTAACTTGAATATGATTGTTGCCCATGATTGGCACGATTTCGCCCAAAGGCTCAAATTCAGACACTCCTTTAATTATTAAAAAAACAACCAAAGCTGCAATAACGACAATAAGGCCGATAAAAAGGTTTCTTTTCATATTTCATTATTTGGAAGACCGCAACACGAATCCATTTTTAGATATTTTCTAACCATGTAAATCACTCCGCCGGTCACAAAAACGATGCTTACTAAAAAAATATAACTCTGATAGGTGGAAACAAAAATAGCCAAACCGGAAATTCCCAAAATCGGCAACAACGCGGCAAAATTATGCAAACAACAACCAGCCATGGCTAGGGTGGAAACGCCGCCGGAAGCCGCCATGGTTCCGCCGCCTCCGCGCTTGGCTTTAAGGTGAATAGCCCGAAACAATCCGGCCTGAATGCCAAAACCGACAATTAAAGGCACAATAAAATACCATTTATATTGAAATTGATACAGCGGCCCAACCCAGCTTTGCATGCCCCAGGCCTGTACCAAATAAAAAATAACGACAATACTAATGGCTCCGCCCAAACCCCAAACCAAGGGAGAATAATTTTTCATTATTTAATCACTAAATTAAAAATCAAATTTTTATTAAATCCGATAATCAACGCGCCTGACAATTCCTTGTTAAAAATCAATTCCGCAGACAAATGATGCCCGCCTCCGCCACCATCTTTAATCACATAATTGCTAGCCGGTTGTCCGGCTAAACTTGATTGGTTTTTAACATCAAAAGTTGATAAATCAACAGCATGGTTGTCAGCGGTGAACTCCACGATTGTTTTACCGCCTTGTTTTGTCACCTTCGCCACCCGCACCTCCACGCCGCTTTGCGAAACGGATAAAATTTCCGCGTCCACGTTCACCGGCTCGGTCTTTTTCACCTCGCCTTTGACAACATTGCCGTCAAAAGTAATCGTCTTGGTTGAACCGCTCTCTCCGCCGTCATTGCTGGTGATGATGACATTTCTCGTAATTGGCCCGACCGCGTCAGGCCCATGAGCGTTAGGGTCAAAAACAATTTCCAAATTGCCTTCTTCACCGGGCTTGATAATTTCCGACCAAAACAGAGGGCCGTTGCCATGCCCGGGCATGCCAAAAGCAGGGCTCTTTCTACCGTCGACTTCCAAAAACGCCTCGGTGCACATGCAAGAAGTGATAATTTTAGAAATTTTTAAATCGCCATTGCCGTCATTTTTAATTTTCACATTTTTTGTAATTTTGCCGTCAGCCATGGCTACATCGCCAAAATCAAAACTATTCATTTCCAAAACCAATTTTGGCACACCGTTCTGTCCTTTTTCTTTAACCGTCGCCATTACGGCCGCGGCAATGCCGCCGATGACCAAAATAACAATAATAACTAAAACAATTTTTGTCTGTTTATCCATAAAAATTATTTTTTCTGCGGCTCAATTATTTTATTGCTGGCTAAATCATGATAAACTCCCATGCCTTTGACACCTTGCCTAAAAACATAAGCGCCGTCTTTGGCAATATCGCCCACCTGCGGCCAAACGGTTTTCAACTGCGGATAAACTCCCAAATCGCCCTGAATAATTATGGTTGGCAATAATTGTATTCTGTAAGCGCTGATGAATTTTTTACCGACCAAGGATTGACTGTCAACCGTTTCTATTGTCGGATTCAAGCCGAATTGTTTGACAATCGCTTGATGCACAACCGCGTCATAACACTGCGGACAAGTTGAATCAGTTAATAAAATCAATTTTGCCTTGCCCTTAATTTGGCCGTCAGCCACAGCCACAAACGGGCCGCCGATATTTTTCAGAATAAAAGCATTATCTTTGATTTCACCCAAGGCCGGTAGTATTTTTTTCAAAAATTCGCCCTTGTCTATTTCACCGGTCAAAATAAAGGAAGGAATTTTCTCCAAACTATATTTTTTAATCAAACCGTCACCCTCCTCGCTCATTCGCTCCACGGTCTTGATTGATTTAATGTTAACATTATTTTGTTTTATCTTTTCCAAAATCGGCGCGACATCCACGCACTCCACGCAAGATGACTCTTTAACAATTATCGCCTCCACTTCGGCCGGACGTTTTATTTCTTCAGCCAAAGCGATTTTTCCGTTCAGAGTCAAATTGACGCGCAAAAAATTAATTGAAACAATAATTAAACTCGCTAAAATGACAATGGCCAACGTAGCAAAAAGCCAAAAATTAAGATTAATTTTCTTAAATGAATCCACCATATTTTAACAGCCGCCCACCATATTGGGCAAATTTTCCAAATTAGACGCCGGAGCGGAAGCAGCGCCAAAATTACCGCTTTTAACTTTGCTTAAAATCTGCGCTGATTGCACTGCTTGAACAATGGAAACCACAGCCAAAATACTCAAAACAATGGTAACCAACAAACTACCCCAAGCCAGAGGAACTCGATTGGTCTTTTGCGGCTGTAATTCGGCCAATATCTGTGTTTTCAAAATTTCCAAATCGCTCGGCGCCGGCGTAATTGGCGTTTCCGACGTATGTTCAGGCGCAGCGTGTTCGTTGTGTTGAATATCCATAAAGATTAAATTAAAATTTATTATGTCAGCATCCGCCAACCATACTTGGCAGATCTTTTATTTCCGAAGGTAGTGGGGCACCGACGTTGGAAGCGCTGTATTTGGGAAGTTTCAAATTCAGCACCAAAGCCGCGATATCCGGCGTGTACTGCCCGCTTTGCAATTGTTCAGATATTTTTTTAATCATTTGTTTTGGAAAATACCTTCCTTTCCAACGCGCCAACTCGCGCAAAATTTCATCATTGGTATACTCGGCGCCGTGCTTTTGAATCAGATAGGCCGCCAAACCGCGCATGGCTTGCGAATGAGCGCAACCGCAAGCCGCCTGGCCATTTTTGTCAATAAGCGCTTTGGCGCCGCAACAAAATTCGCAGGCAATTCGCAAACCAACATCAGTATATCGCTGTAAATCAGCGCCGGATAAAGTGATTTTCTGACTGCCGTAAGTCGGATCAAAAACTTTCATCGCATTCATAGCCGCGGCCGCCCGATCAAAAGCAATGTTCAGTTCCGCGCCGTAAATTTTTGGTTGGCCGGAAAAAAGCGCTAAAGAAACTGCATCTTTTCCAATGTCGCCGGTCAAATCAACAGTGCCATCTTTATTCAAAGATTTATCAAAAGAGGATAAATTAAACATGCTATTATTTTTCATTCCCATGGCATTCATAGTTTTTGCCATGACAATCTGATTAACGCCGAACAAACCTAAAATCAAAACTATGAGGCCCAAATTTAAAAAGAAAAATAAAGATTTTTCCTGGCGTAAATCCAGCATATTAAAAATAATCTGTTATCCTACTACATAGTATAGTAGAACAAAAAAATTATGTCAAATAAAGTTATCCACAGCTATCATTCGCCGACAAAGAATAATTGGGAATCAAACAAGAATTATTCGGCATTTCTAAAACACATTGTTCACGATGATGCGAACCGGCAACCGGAGTTGCTAGGCAGATACTTGTTTCCTTTTCCGCCAGCGCCAACATTGGTGAATTTAAAACAGACCAAAAAGAAAATATAACTAAAACAAAAACCGCGGAACTAAAAATCATTTTCCAATTTAAAACTTTTATTTTTGGAATATAAGCGCTGTCAGCCAACTTGTTTATTCTCTCTTCGGTCACTTGGCTGAAAAAAGATAAAGCTAATTGCTGTTTGATAGCCATTAACTCTCGACATTTGATTGTTTTGTAAAGGGCTCGCGCCAAAGGCATTTTCTCTCGAAAACCAACAGTGGCGTGTTCATCGGCCGCCAGCTCGGCATAAGCCAGATATTTTTTCGCTAAAGAGCTGAATCCCGGCAAAAAGAAAAAAAACGCAGCCAAAATTTTGACAACCAAAGTTTTAATCGGCTCGCGTGACAACAGATGGTATTTTTCATGCAACAGCACAGCGCGCAATTCCGTTTCGCTCAAACGATTGACCAGTCCAGCAGAAACGCAAATCCGCGGTTGAAAAAACCCGTGGCAAAAAACAATTGGCTGGTCTTTTTTAATCTCCGTAATTTGCCCTGCCAAACCGACTTGCCGCACAATTCTGGATAATTTAAATGAAAATCCTCTTTTCTTTTTTTTCAAATTATCTTTCACAAACCGACGCGTTTGCCAAATCATTTTGCCGGTTTTAAACAAAACAAAGCAAAATAAAACCGTAGCTATTAAACCAACGCCGATAAAAAAAGAAAAAATAATCGGGTGATTGGCAAAATGCCAATGATTGGCGCAACCGCAAATCATTGTCAATTGTTGCGCTAAACCACTCCAAAGCGTTGAAAAAATCGGATAAAATTTAATGGCCAAAAAAGATATTATTGCCAAAACTGCCAAGCCCGCGCCAAGAACTTGGAAAAAAATCAGATTAACCGACCGCGACATTGACCTCATATTATTTAATTTTTTTAAGCTTTTCCTTCCATTGAGCTGTTTTTTTCAAATTGCCGCTCTCCACTGCATCAATAAATTGAGCAACAGCCATATCTCCATATTCTTTGAGTAAATCATTAACGACCTTTTTGGAAGCAGAAGCCAAAAATGATTCTTTATTTTGACAGGGAGTATAAAGATAAGCGCCTTTTTGGTCCAGTTTGCGTTTTAAAAAACCCTTGGCAAAAAGACGGCTCATTACCGTCATCACGGTGGTATAGGCCAATTTTTTCTTTTTTCCTATTTTTTTCAAGACATCTCTGACGGCGGCTTCGCGCAAATCCCAAATTGTCTCCATTACCGCGGCTTCTAAGCCGCCGAAAAAGGGCTGTTTTAAAAAAGTCATAGCGTTAATACTACATATTATATGACTTCGTCGTAAATAATGTCAAACTATTTATCATCTTTTGCCATTATCGTCAATAGCCCAACGCCAACTCCGACTAATATCAATCCACTGTAAAGAGTCCAAAGATAATGATCAAAAATAGCCAAAAGAAAAAATAATACAAATATCGGTAACAAATCACGATTAAAACGCCAGCCACTAAAATAAAGGGTATTGACCCTTTGATATCTGCGCTCGCTCGGAAGAGCAAACGAATTTGCTCTTCGCTCGCTCACTTGATAATAAAAAAACAACAAAATAACCAAAACCCCAATAATGCCCAATTCCGCAAATATCAACAAAAAAACATTATGCGCCGGTTGGTAACCCCAGGCTGGCAGCGACTGATCTATTTTATCATGTATTGCTAAAGTATAATTTCCTAATCCAACTCCAAAAAATGGATATTTGATAAATAATTGCCGGGCCTCATCATATCCAACAACTCTCTCTTCTATTGCTTTCGTTTCCAGTCGACCTTGGCTTGAAATTCGATTTGTCAATAACGGAGTGTATAACAAAGAAAGAATAGCAAGTGGAACGGCGCCGGATAAAAAAAATAATTGCCAACTCCCATTTGGAATTAACCGACGTCGATTAAAAAACCAAAAAAATGCCAAACTAATAATCAAACCGAGCCAAGCCGAACGAGAAAAAGAAAAAAATAATCCAATCAATAAAAAACAATTTGTAACCAACAAAAGGATCCGCGCTGGCTTGCCAATCAAATGACAAGCCAGCAAAACAGCAATCAACAAAATGCCTACGGCCATATATCCGCCAAAGATATTTGGATGAGGCAAACCTGCATACGCCCGCAACCAACGGCCGTCTAAATTTTCTAAAACCGATGCGCCGCTGAAAGCGGGGTCGTGCAAAGTCAGGCCAAGCCATTGCGAGACAAAAGTAGATTGAGTTAAAAATTGATAAATTCCTAAAATTGCTTGCAAAGCCAGCCCGGCCAAAAACGCATAAGCGGCTTTTAGTCGATCAATCGGTAATTTAGTTAAGAATATAAAAATGGCAATGGCTTCAAAAATGTGGATGAATTGTTGAAACGCGATAAGGCGGTCGGCAGTAAAAAAAATAGAAAGAAAGACGAAAATCAACAGGCCTAATAAAATTTTTTTGGCCGATATCAATCGTTTGATATTTAGCAATACCAAAAACCACAACAAAATCTCCGTAGCGTAAATCCCAACAATTCCGTATTCCCAATTACCATTATTCAAAACTCCCGAGCGCAAAATCATTCGCGTCTGCCACGGCAAAAGAAAAAGAAAAAAATAAATCAGATATTCAATCCAACGCATATTTCTCTCCATTTATTTCTAAAAAATTCACGCCGATCTTCTTCGTGAAATTTCAACATTTTATCATTCACCACCACGGCCGTGCCTTGTTCAAAATACCGGCTTTGTTGGTGGCGAAGGATTTTAAATAATTGAATTTTTTTTAAAAACTTTTCCAGACAATCGCCAAAATAATTACCCAAATTACGCTCCAAACAATCCTGTGTCCAATTCAACCCGCGCCAAATGTTTATTTCACGCAAATTTTTGATTTTTTCTTGCCAATCAAAATCAGCCAAATACGCGAACGCCCAATCGTTGGCTTGCCAAAATTTCTCCAAAGTTTTTCCTCTGTTTGTCAAAGGAATCAGATTGGAAATCCAATAAACCAAATAAATATCCGGATTGCCTTGAGCGTCAATTGGTAAAGCTATTTTTCTCAAATCTAAATCATCATCACTGATAAAAAAACTCAAACAAATTTTGTCAGTAACATCGTAACCGCGCCGACGTAAATTAAAAATTGACAAAATTGCCGACACCAAAAATCTAGCAAGCCAAATCCGGCAAGAACGGGTAATAATAAAAAAATCAATATCACTGCCCTTATCCGCCGCTTCAAAACTTAAAGTGTTGCAAACAGCGACTAACCGCACAAACGGCACCCAACTGATCAGCCGAGCCGCGCGGCGAGCCAAAACAAATTTTCTATCATTGCTAATGGCGCGATCTTGACGCTCTAAATGTAAATCCGATGAACCGGAAGATAAAAAAAAGAAGCCGTTGGCTTCTTGAATTCCCGCTTGCTTCACTTGTAAAACAATTTCCGACAGATCAATTTTTTTTTCGCAATAAAGCAACTTGTGTAATTCAAAACTGGTCAGAGGATGCTTAAAAAGCTCAAAAAATGCCAAGGTCTTTTTGACTGCCTCTCCTAAATCCATATCATTCGCGGGCGGAAATTCCAGTAGCTGGCTGAACTACCGCCTCTTTTATGTTCATTGTCTGGCTTTTTTTAATCATCGCATCTTCCACTGTCATTTTTTCATCGGTAATCGCAACAACCTGACTGCGATGAATTAGCAAAACGCCGCGACTCACAATCCCGCGCTTGATTGCGTAACGCAAAATTGATTGCGAATCCAAATCAATTTCAACATCAATAATTTGGCCAAGCTTAACTCCGCTTTGCGTAAAAACAGGTAAATTTTTCAATTTGGAAAACAACAATAACATATTACTTTTTTCTAAACATCAACCATTGCTGAAACCCGGTGGCTAAAGTCGTGATTAACCAATAAAAAGTAAGTCCGCCCGGCAGAGTGCCTCCAATAAATACAGTCATTAAAGGCATCATATAAAGCATCTGCTTATTCATCATCACCGCCATACCTTCGTCCTTGCTGCCCTCGCCTTTCACTACTGGCGGAGTCATGGGCAACATCTTGGTCTGCCAATATTGGGCCGCGCCGGCCAAAATCGCCAACACCCAACTCTTATCCGCCAGATTCAAAAAACCAAACGCCAGAGTTTTGATCGTGCCGGGATTTTGAATAAAAGGATAAAGCAAGTCAAATTTTTCCGATTTCAAAACCGCCATCAATACCCAATACAAAGCAATCAAAATGGGCAACTGTACCAGCATCGGCAAACAAGACGCCAAGGGATTTACTTTCTCATTTTTATACAATTCCATGGTGGCTTTGGCCAATTCCTGCTTGCTATCTTTGAATTTTACTTGCAATTCCTTAATCTTTGGCTGGAGCGAAGACATGGCTTTTTGTCCGGCAATGGCTTTTTTGGATAATGGCCAAAGTATCAATCTGATAATGATAGTCAAAATAATAATAGCCACGCCAAAATCATGCCCGGGAATAATATTGTAGAAAAAAACCAAGATATTCAGCAAGGGCTGATAAAGAACAGCGTAAAAAATTTGAGAAAACATATTTTATTATTCAACGTTTTTCGTTTCTTCTGATTTTGCTTCTTCTTTTACTTCCGGTTCAACAACTTCAACTGGCGCTGTATCGGCGACGACAGCCGCCTCTTCTATCGGCGCTTCCACGCCAACCTGCTCCACCATTACCTGCCAACCGGTTAAACGCGACGCCAAATGAACATTTTGTCCGCCGCGACCGATAGCCAATGAATACTGATCAGGCGCCACCTGCACCATGGCGGATTTTGATTCTTCATGCAGATTAACTGACAAAACTTTGGCCGGAGACAAAGCGTTCGCGATGTATTTTTCCTGATTTTCATCAAAAGCGATAATATCAATTTTTTCTCCGCCCAATTCGGAAATAATTGTCTGTATTCTGCTGCCGCGCTGACCAATACAAGAACCGATCGGATCAATATTTTCTTCTTTAGCCAATACCGCCACCTTAGAGCGGCTGCCGGCATCGCGAGCAATGCCTTTGATTTCCACCGAGCCGCTGGCCACTTCCGGAATTTCCGTTGCAAAAATCTTTTTTACCATTTCCGGATGAGTGCGGGACACGCGAATTTCCGAACCGCGCTGAGTCAAGTTCACGCCCAACACATAGACCTTAATTTTACTGCCTGGATTATAGCACTCCATTTCAATCTGTTCTTCCTGCGGCAAAACCGCTGTGGCTTTACCAACATCAACCAGCACCAATCGGCCTTCACGCCGTCCGACTGTGCCCACCAACAACTCACCCTCACGGCCCTTAAATTCTTGATAAACCATATCTCGTTCAGCTTCGCGCAATTTCTGAATAATCACCTGCTTGGCTGTTTGAGCTGCCATGCGGCCAAAAGCCGTTGGAATTTCCAAAGGACGACGAATCACTTCTTCCAATTTCGCTTTGGGATACTCGCTTTTGGCCTCGGCAATCATCCATTCGGTTTTAGGATTAAATCTTTTAAAAGCCAATGGTTCAGGCATTGGTTCGCCATTTTCTTCCGCCTTTTTAATCAACTCATCGTGCTCGGCTTTTACTTTTTCCCACTCAACTGTCTCTGCTTCCAAATCAACATCTTCCACCACGGTTTTCACGTCAAAGACCTTCATTTCACCGGTTTCCGGATTAAATTCCACCTGCACATTTTGATTTTTTTCACCAAAATCCTTGCGATAAGCCGCGGCTAACGCTGTTTGAACGGTTTCCAAAACCGCCTCATATGAAAGATTTTTTTCTTCGCAAATTTGCTTGATTGCCTGTGTTATTGGTGACGCCATATTGATTGTATTATACATTAGTTAATAAAAAAGAACCAGTTTATTCAACTGATTCTTTTTATATTATACCACATCTGTTCAAAACTGTCAACTTTAATGCGCAAACGCCGGTTGAATTCGTTTAAATTGCTTTTCCAACCAATCAATTCTTTTTTTAAGTTTCAAAATTTCCTCTGCTTGCGCGTCAGAATCTTCAATGGTTCTTTTTTCCAATCGGCTGATTCTTTCCTTGATGTCAACCAATTCTTGATTAACAAAAATAAAACCGTTGTCTACTTTATCTTCCAATCTATCAAATCTCTTCTCCAAACCATTGAATCTAATTTCCAGGCCGTCAAATCTCTTCTCCAAACCATTGAATCTAATTTCTATTGCATCAAAACTCTCCTTAATAATCCATACCAAATTTTCAAACTCTTTTTTTGTTTGTTTATCCATACTTTTTAATTTTTATCCACACCTACATATTATCACAACTTATAATTCCTGGCAACAAATCCGAATCGAAAACCAAAACTTAAAACTTAAAAAATCCCAATCATCAAACTTAAATTTCTGTCCTCACCGAGAGGCGGAAGCCGCCCCCGGCATCCGCGCCCGCGGCACCGCCCCAGCCGAACCTAAGCCGGCGGTCATCGGGGTAGAAGTAACCGCGCGGAACATTGCCGCCAGAAGAGAGAGGGAGATTGATAAAACTGTTGTATGAAACATTCACATCATCAGGCGGGGTGAGATTGTTAAGAGGTTGCGAGGATAACTGTTGGACGCGCTCTGTGGCCAGTTGCATAAAAGCGGCGTATTCAGCCGGATTTACAACTTGCGCAGGAGCGAGGCCGGCCGTTTTTCGTTCTTGGTTGATTTTGACAAGTTCTTGTTTTTGTAGGTCTACTGTTTTACTGACGGTGCGCGGCTCTACTGTGGCAGTTGGTTTGATAAGCATAAAATATGGACGAACAGGCACAGCTTGGACCAGGGATTGATCTTTGTTGGAAATAAGAGAGGCGAGATGGTCCCAAATATAGGTATCATCAAGGGTTTGAGGTTGACTGTCTTTTATCCATTTTGGTCGCAGTTGTTGGTATTCATCAACAGTGGTTTCAAGTTGAGTGGCGCGGCCTGGCATAAAGATAATAATGGCTCCTTCCTTAACTTCCTGCTCAATAATGGCGCGTTTTTCAGGAGTCAGACGGAGATCGCCTTTGACTGATTCCAAGGCAGAGGCCCAGCGCAAAAGATTGGAAGCTCGGTAAGAAACAATGTCACTTTCCAGAATTTTATCCAAATCAATCGCCATATCCTTGCGTTCTGCCACAGCAGGATCAGACGCGACAACGCCGCCGACCAAGAGGGCTTCGCGATAGGGGTTGAGTGAGTCGCGGACAATGAAAGAGGTGGGAGATTCAGGAGGATGAACCTCTTCCATATCTTCAAAAGAAGCGATGATGTATTCGGGATAAGTTGGACCGTGGTCGCGGGGGGGCATAGAAATTATTGTTTTAATTTTAATAATTGAGCTTTGGCAACAATATGCTTGGCCACCGGTTCAATCATATCTCTCGCTGATGGCACGCAGTGCCCTTCGGAATAAGCATCAACTTGGCGCGCGGATTCAGTCATGCCCCAGCTTGACACAAATACTTCCAAATCCTCCAGCTTTTTTTGTTCGGCTAAATATGCTGTCTCATTATCCACAACTCCATCCATAAAAACCATCACCACCCGCAACCGTTTCTTTTCATTTAAAAAACCTTTATTTTTCTTATCTAGCGCTATCGCTCGTTCAATTTCAGCGCGCGCTTTCATAATTCCCAAATGCGCCGGAGTGCCGCCGCCGATATTGGACTCAAGACCGCTCCAAATATCATATTGCTCCTTGGGCGTCCAGCTCGCGCCTAAAGATTTTAAAGCATCGGCGTTATTACCCTGAAAAGCAATCACTGAAGAACGCACGGAAAGCGGAGAAATCAATAAATCCTGCCGCGCCGCGGATTCTGTTTTATAGGAAAAAGCATTGATGCCGTCCAGCGTTAAAAATCCGGCCAGTTGCTGTTCTTCTTTTTTTGGACGATTGGTTGTCGTATCTATTTCATCCATTGAGCCGCTGCGGTCAAACACCAGCCACACATCCATTCCTCCATATTCTTGCGTTATTTTCTGTTGTAAAATTTCTCTGGCATATCCCAAAGGATCCGCGACTCCTAAACGAACCTCTTTGCCAATCATTACTTTATCATCCATCTCATCCCCTTGCGAGCGCATAACCGGACCGCGATACTCCGGCACATCCTTAAAATTTGTTTCCACTATTTTCTGAAATTCATCAGCCAACCCATCGCGGACAACTCGTCCGCGCGCGTCGCGGACATTTCTGGCCTCGGCGATTTTAGCCATTACGCGACGCGCTTGCTCCGGCGTGCAGCCGGCTGATTTGGCAAACTCGCGCGACGCGCGCTCTTCCGGCGTGGCTGTTTCTTCCGCGGCTTTTCGTTTGGCCTCGGCAATTTTTTCTTTGAATTTCAAAAATTCCTCTTCGATGATTGGCTGGGCTTCTTGCTCGCCATAATCACCAGGCCCGGCGTCATCTTCGGATTTTTCATCCGGTGGTTCTTCATCAATAGTCGGGTCTCCCGGCGGAGTCGCGTCAAATACAATCCATTGCCGTCCCGCCTCATCCCACACCTCACTCCAGGCATGTCGACTGCCGCTTCCCATAACCGCCGATCCATTTGCGTCCTTCATTTTTACATAATGGCCCACGGCCAGCCGCGCTTTTATTTCAACGCGTGAAAGCAAATTTAAATAATACGCATTAGCCACATCGCAATCAGCTTTTTTGTTCTTTTCAATCGCGGCAAAATAACCGTCAGGGTCGTTCTCATACACCGCGTTAAGCGCGTTTTCTTGCGAATATCTTAATAAGCCCTTTACAAATCGCTTAATCACGCGGGCTTTTTCAATGGTGGAACCGGCAAGCCATTGAAGCATTTTTTTAGCTTCCACGCCGGCACAAGTATCATTCACTGCCATTTTTTTTTCTTCCGCCTCGGATGAAAAAACAGCGTGACGGTGAACATCTGTTTTCCCAATCATAACCGTAAAATCAATCGGCGCTGCGCCTGTTGTTACCACACGCCACAAACCCTCGGCTGACTGAACAAGCAGCGCTCCGATGGATTTGAATGACGCTGGATTGGGCGCAAAACCATAGGGCATTGGTAAATCAGTAACCGCGTTGCCACGAGCCAAACCACGCATCACTCGTTCTTCTTTCAACGCGCCAATCGCCGTCGGCCGGCCATACGCGCGCGCCGCCTGCCCCCAGCGAGCGCCACCTTTATGATTCTCATAAATTTGCTCCCGATAATATCCTCCCCAAAACGGATGCACTGAAAAATACCCGCCGGTTCCGCCTTCTTTTTTTTCTTGCATTTCGTCCATACTGGTGTTCATTTCATCTTGCGACGGCGGCGGGAGTTCCAATGGCGGTATATTTTCGTCTTCCTTTTTTTCTGTTTCTTTGCTCGAACCGGTTGGCGCAATTTCTCGCAACTTCGCCATATCTATTCCCGCAGTGTACTCTAAAAGCCCCTGTATTTCTTTTTCAAAAAATTCAAGACGGGTTGACGCCGGTGTATCCGGCGAGACCAAAAATCGCAACACATCGGTCTCCGTTTCGCTATCTTTAGCGCGGTAATGCCGCAATTTGTCCACCACTTCGCGATGCCAGTCGTCAGACGGAATAAATACCGCGTCTTGCGATGCCCGCGTTAAATCTGAAATCAAACTGTCTGTCTCAGGCAATCCCAACTCACGATATACGCTTGTTTCTTGTTTTCCGCTTGCCAAATCCGCCGCGATTTTATCAAACATTGTTTTTGCGCGCCGCTCCACCGCGCCGTCTTCTTTTTGCCAACGCTTTTGCGCTTCAATATCCGTTTCGGATGATAATCGCGCGGAAACAAAACGTTCCCGTTTTTCCGCCGCGGTTTTGTCGCCTCCCTTTTCCGACGAGGTTTCTAAAAATTTTTGTGTTTCTCTTTTTGGCAAAATATGTTTTCGCGGCATATATTTATTAAAATGAAAACGCGACATCGCTGATTATTCCGTATCCCAAATATGAACAGGCCGTATCCAAAAATTCCGGAGTTTGTCGTTCATATTTTTGATCCAGCAAACGCGCGGCTCGTTTCGCGGTTGCTATCCTTACCCATCGCTTAAATCCATCGGTGCCAATTCCAAGCACATCCACCGAACTACCGGGCACGCTGACAATCTCCGTTTTACACTCGGGAATTGTTAAACGCAATTTCTCGTTTACAAATTTTACAATCGCTTCCGTACGCTGGCGCGCTTCAACTTCTTTGGAGCACATCATCAGCACATCATCATTATACCGCATATAATGACGGATATCAAGAGTATGCCGCGCGTGCCAATCAAGTTCATGCAAATAGATATTAGCAAACCACTGACTGGTGAGATTGCCAAGCGGCAGACCATGCCTGTCGTTGCCAAAACTATTTATAATCATTTCGCAAAGATTTAGAATTTTCGCGTCTTTTACGCGCCGGCTCAACAAGTTAAGCAGGATTCCGTGGTCAATATTCGCAAAATATTTTTCCACATCCATTTTTCCAATCCAAACATGGCCTTGTTTTTGAATACTGGAAATAACATCAAACGCGTACCGGCGCGCGGCGGTTACGCCCTTTCCTTTCTGCGCCGCGAACGAGTGCGGAATAAAAATTGGCTGATAAATTTCTTCAATGCAAGAAGCCAAAAGCTGGTGTACTACCCGATCCCTGACGCGCGCCACATAAATATCGCGTCTTTTGGTGTCATTAACCGTAAAATGTTTATAAGCGCCGTGCGTGTAGCCGTTATTTATCAAATCATGATATAATGCGGTCAAATTGCGCTCAAGGTGCAACCAAAATCTGCGCACCGCCGGTTGTCTGGATTTTCCTCGTAAAAATAAGCGCCAGGCCCGCAGGAGATTTTCGCGCGTAATTAATTTTTCAAACGATATGCCTTCTACATCGCAGGATTCAATTTTTGCTTCAACGCCGCTCATATTCAAAAGTTATCTTCTTTATCGCCCAATAGCGTCCGCCGCGCAAAATTTTAAAAAACCATGGCGTTATGGTCTTGGAGAAAAACTGCAAACCGCAATTTTAACAATTGTGGAACAGACCGGCCAAGCTCTTTACGCCCGCCAACCTCTTAAAGAACCTCATATCCTAAAAATTATCGGCACAATTCAAACAGTACAATTGTTCATTCGTCTGGCTCTTGACGAAAATATTATCAACGAACATCAATTTTTTGCGTGGAGCGACCAGGTGGAGGAACTTTCTCGCATGGCCGGAGGATGGCTGGCCAGCGTGCGAGCCGGATCAAATTAAGTAAATTCATCCTCACCGAGAGGCGGAAGCCGCCCCCGGCATCCGCGCCCGCGGCACCGCCCCTGCCGAACCTAAGCTGGCGGTCATCGGGGTTGAAGTAACCGTTCGGAACATTGCCGTCAGAAGAGAGCGGCGCCGCCTCCGAAAAACACGGCAAACATCAACCCGGCCGCAACTGCGTCTCTGCCGATATTATGCCGCGCGCGTGAGGACATTTTCTTTCAATGCAACAATCACAACTAAATCATCAAAACGATGCGCCGACGGCCTCTCCAAAAAATTTAATCTTTTGGGACTGTCGCCAAATGAGCAAAATTATCATTCCCGCTTTCGCTGGAATGACAAAAGACACTATTTGGCGACAGACCCATTTTGGACTCTGCCAAGTCGGTCACATCAGCTGGTAAACCATTTGCGCATTGCGCAAGGTTCTATTAACCATTTTTCAGCTCCTACCAAAAAAAGCGGAAAAAAAGTGAATCGAAAACCAAAACTTAAAACTTAAAAAATCCCAATTATATGGCTTCGCCATATAATTTCATTCGCTCGCAAAAGAAAATACTTTTCTTTTGTCTCGCTCATTTCAATTATCAAACTTAAATTTCTGTCCTCACCGAGAGGCGGAAGCCGCCCCCGGCATCCGCGCCCGCGGCACCGCCCCAGCCGAACCCAAGCCGGCGGTCATCGGGGTAGAAGCAACCGCTCGGAACACTGCCGCCAGAAGAGAACGGGAGATGAATAAATCTTGTCCATGTGTTGCTGTCTAAGGGGGTTAAATCGGTAAGAGGAACGGCGGATTCTGATTGGGTTCGTTTGGTGAACAGGACTTGAAGAGCCGCGTATTCGTGCGGATTCATGGAATAGGCAGTGGCTTGGTTTTGTTTTTTTCTTTCTTTGTTGATGGCTTGGAGTTCGGCTTTTTGCAGGTCTAGAGTTTTGTCGCAAGTGCGGACATCAGGAGCTTGAGTCGGCTTGGTCAGCAGAATATATGGGTTAGCCGGCACATCAACCAGTAATTCTTTGGCTTTGGTTTGAATAAGATTGATAAAATAATCCAATTCCAAATAACCGTCGGCCACAGTTTGAGCTTGGCTGTTTTTTATCCACAGCGGTTTGAGTTGTTTGGTTAGTTGCTCCACGGTCAAACTAAACTGGATGTCTTTGCCTGGCATAAAGACCGGGATGGAGCCGTCTTTGATTTCTTGCTCCACTATTTTTCTTTTTTCAGGAGAAAGGGCTGATAAACGGCTTTCCAGATTATTCAATGATTTAGCCCATTCAGCCAGACCGGCGGCTTGATATGATGATTGATCTTGTGATAAAAGCTGAATTAAATCAATCGCCATATCCTTGCGTTCTGCCACAGCAGGATCAGACGCGACAATGCCGCCGGCCAAGAGGGCTTCGCGATAGGGGTTGAGTGAATCGCGGACAATGAAAGAGGTGGGAGATTCTTGATTTGTATCTTTTTCAACTTTTTTAAAATACGGCTTACCGATCAATTCCGGCAAACTTTCACATTCCTTTATTGTTCCAACAATTTGATACATCGGCGCGTCGTCTTTTGAATCTGGCAAACGGAAAAATTTCGGCAACGCGATTTTCTCATAACGAAATTCAACACGGCGATGAATCCTGCCATCCGGCGCTGTCCAATCAATTATGCCGCGCGCGTAATCAGACGGACGCGCTTCTTTCTCTTTAGGAATAAAATGGCGGGGAACGCGCGGAGAAAGCTCAGCTACATCCCGTTGAGTAAGCGTGTCAATTTCAATTTTATTTTGAGGCATTGCCTGATATTCACCGGCGGCTGTTTTTTGTATTATGCTATATTTTTCCGCCAATTCCAAATACAGCCGTTTGTCCTCTTGATCATGGTCGGCCGTGAAACTTGATTCAAGCCAATCAAAAAATTTCGTGGAAATAAAATGCTCAAGCGATATTCCTTTTTTAACTTCTTTGCGATACATGGCCAGCCAAGCCATAATATCTCCGGGTGGAAGCACGCGGCCTTGAATATGCGCGTCGGAATTGGAATCGGTAAGCGCATTTTTCCGTTTGGCCAAATTTTCATATGACTGATGAAGCATCTCCGCGACACGCCATAACATACCGCCATGTTTGACATCGGTTACGAGCGAATCCTGAACACCGATTTCTTGTCCATTGTTATCTTTGATTGATTGAGCGACCCAGACTGGAGACATTTCCGACTTTTTTGCTTGAATACGGCCGTCTTGATCCATTAGCGCGACCAAAAAGGCCTCATATAGCTCAGGATTATCATTGGTTTGAGGAAAATAATCAAGTTGAATCATGTCCATTTTACGCTGAACCTCCGGAGTGAACTTGGTGCGGTTGAGAAAACGGGCACCAGCCGGATTTTGAGCTGCCAGCACCAGCGCGTTTGGCAAAACTTTATCATTGGGATTGGCTCCCATTCCCTCATAATGAGTGACGCCGCCGACTTTCAAGCCATCAAGCACAGTGGCCAGGTCGCCAATCTCGTCATTATCGCCTTTGTTCAACTCATCAACAAAAGCAATCCTGCCGTCCCCAGTTGGTTTGTCTTCCGGACGCGCTTTGCCGGTAATGGCTTTAAGAATAGGACGATAAACAACCGGATGGCTACTGTCCAAGGTCTCGTCGGCCAAAAGTTGGCGGTCCACTTTTGTTTTACTTTTTACCGTTACCTCAACCGGGTTTTCTTTGGTAAATTTATTGGCCAAAGCGCGGACAAATGATGTTTTGCCAGTACCGGCTTGACCTTCAAGCGTGATAAGCCGTAGAGTATTTTTATCCGCCATGCGTGCCTCAATGGTTTCCAAAATGGCGCGCCGAGAAGGAAACCACATAAACCCGTCTTTGGTCTGTAATTCTTTGCGGCGAGCTTCAAGTTCAGACGCGAGAATTTTCGCGGCCAGCTCCGGCGACTTTTGACGCAGAACTTCTTGTTCTGAGCGTACCACTGCCAGCTCCAATTCTTTGGCAGCTAAATCATCTTGCAAAGTGCGGCGGCGTTCCCGCGCCGGTTTCGCACGCGCATTAAACTTTTCCTGCTGAAGCTCGTCATAATTTTTTTCCAGCGCTTTACGGCGGCCGTCAATTAAGCGATACTCGATCCAGTTGCCATTAACATTTTCCCACTGTGAGCTGTGTCTTTGCATACCTTGCTCCCAAGCCAAACGCGCTTCCGGGTCGCTATAAATTGCGTGCAGACACGGCTGAAGATTTTTAAAAGTGGCGGAAGCGCGAAATTGCTCAGCGATTGGATTATCTTTTTCAAACAAAATGTTAAACGAGTCGCGTTCATCCTCGTCTGACTCACTGGATTTTTTCTTCGCGTTGCTCGCGCGCAAAAAATCACTCCAAGATTTTTTCAAATCTTGAAAAATATCCCACATCTGCTGGGCGGAGAATCCGGCGATGGTTCAATTTGAGCAAATTCCGGCAGACCAATTTTATGTAACGGCATAGTGCTTATATTGTAATAAAAACCTACAAAAAGTCAAGCTATCATTATTCAACCGGCGGCGGCATTACCTGCCCCTTGTCCACTATCCAAAAACTGCTACTTAATTCAATCAAATCGCCATTAGGGGCCTTAACTGTGAAAGAAAAAGTGTGCTCGCCAATATCCGCCTTTTTAAAAGCCGGCAATGAACGACCTGAAGAATAAGTCTTCGCGCCCAAATTCTGATTTTTGTCAAAAAAACCCATATCCATTAATTCTTCATTATCAATGGCCGCATCCATATAGTAGACCGATTTTTTATCAGTGATGTAAAGTAGGATGTTAAATTTCTTCCCAATTTCATATTGATAGCTCGGAACGACAATGCGAATTTTCTGAAACCAATCCCCATACTGGTCTTTATCTCCGTCAACTACTTCAAATTTGCCCCACGGTTCAGAAGTCATTCCATTTTTACCAGTTATCAAGAAAGAAAAAAAATGTTCACCAATTTCTTCATCAGAAAAAGGACCTATTGTGCCTTTGCAAGTATAAACAACGCCGCATGTTTTAATCACTTGGCCATCCATTTTTATTTCTGTCTTTTGATTTTTATTGGCGTTGGATAAATTGATACTGACAAAAAATTTATCGTTTTTCATCACTTGCGGATTGCCGGTAGTGATATTTAGATATTTCGGCGCTGGTTTTGGCAAGGCGGCAAAAACATTTTGAGCCGCGAATAAACCCAAAACCATCACCACCATTAATATCTTTCGCAAATATATTTTCATATAGTTTAAATAATTAAAATAGTTAAAACGATTTAAAGATTCACTTCACTTTCATCCATTACTTTTCCGTCTTTGTAGGTCTCATTATTGGGCACGGTGACAATGCGGTCCCAGCGGAATTTCAAGGCATTGAAAATCTTTTCATTTTTAATCCAACGCTTCACTTGTTTGGAATAATCATCAGGATCCGGCTCCAAGCGATAAGTATTGGCAAAGCCGGCATATTTAACAATAGTGTAATTCGGGTGGTGGTCAGTATAGGTGATTTCCGAGCCAATGGAATATTTATCAAGCAAGCCCGCGTCCACATCTTCAATCCATTTCCAATCGTATTTCAAGCCAATGAAAACCGATTCGGAAATAATCCAATATTTTTCAGTGCCCAAAAGCAAATACACTTTCTGGTCAGTGACAATTTTCACCAACGCGCCATATTTTGGATCATATTTTGGTCCGGCCGGCGTGAAACCGAGCTGGTCATTGGCAATGGAATCCAGAATTGTTTTAGTGGTGGTGATTACTTCAGACCAAGAATCAAAATAGGTGAAAAAAGACGGGCCATTTTTAAATGGCCGCTTGGTGCAATCGGCGGTGATGTAGAAGACCGCTTTGGAAGCGGAACTTTTATAGGCCTTTTGCGTGTTTAACGGGCAGGAAACAGCCGCGGCGCTGGCATTAACAGTAAAAGTGAAAGAACTGGTCAGACTGGTGTTGCCAGCCGCGTCTTTGGCCAAAACTTTGAATGAGTGTGAGCCGTTGCTCAAATTACTGGGAATGGTATAGCTGGTGGATCCGCCATTATCAATCAAAGAGCCGTTGTCAATTTGAATCAAATACGAAGTTACGCCAACATTATCGCTCGTGGAATTCCAAACAAAAGTCGGGGTTGCGTCTGCCTCATTGCTTATTTTTTGCAAGCCCGAAGGTGTTGATGGAGCCACGGTGTCTGCCGCCACTGCCGGCGCGGTGGTTATTGTCCAAGTATAGGAATCCGGAGTGGCGTCAACATTGCCGGCGGTGTCAATCGCGCGCACTTGAAAAGTATGGCTGCCAACTGACAAACCGTCATAAATTTTAGGACTTGTGCAAACGGCAAAAATTCCAGTATCTAATTTACATTCAAAAGTAGCTGATTCGTTGGCGAAAAATCCAAAAGTTGCCGAGGTGCTGACTGTACTCAATGACGGTTTGCTATTTATAATTGTGTCAGGTGCGGTAGTGTCAGGCCCGGCCGCGGCTGAAACTACGACAGTAACTGGTGTTCCCCAACCATCATTAGCGCCATCAGTACAAGCGACTTTCACAGAATAACTGCCCGCTGATGTAAAAGTATATAATTTGCTGGCCAAACCATTACTTAAATTCATACTTCCATCTTGAAGCGCGTCATTGACATAAAACCAACAATTGGTTACGCCAACGTTATCGGAATATGCGGCGGAAAAAGTTTGAGCAGACCCAACCGTGGCAGTAGTTTGCGTGACAGCGCCAACGGTTGGAGGAGTAGTATCAGGCGCGCCGATGGTAAAACTCAATGTCGCCGAAACACTATTATTATCCGCCTTATCAACAGCGCGAACAGATATGGTGTGAGGTCCGTTAGAAAGAGCGCTGGTGACGGTGGCTGAAGTGCCAATATCGACATTGACATAAGACAGGGAACCATCTAAAGAATATTGATATTTGGCAATGCCTGTGCCAAAAGAGTCATCATTCGCCGCGCTCCATGTAAACTCCGGTATATTAATGCTGTCAGCGGTTGTTTTGATAAGATTAGTTGGCGCATTCGGCGCTGTTTCATCATATTTCATAATCTGTCCGCCATACCCAACCGCTACTGCCGCCGCGCCCAGTACATCTACACCATAAAAATTATTACCTGGCGCAATATTAATCTTACTCCAATTTAATCCACCGTCGCTAGTCTTAAACGTGTTACTGCCATAACCGACAGCAAACCCAAACAAACCATTCATGTCAATATCCTCAACAAAACCGGTTATCGCAACATCGCTCGCGGCTTGACTCCAGGTGGCGCCGGCATCAATACTACGTGAAATCTTGTAATCCGCAGGATTGCCAGTACTGCCGGCCGCCAGTAAGATAGAAGAAGAAAGACTGCGAACGGCAGCTAAGGCTCTATTATCTGTGGATACCGCATACTCATTCCAGGTAAAACCGGCATTATTTGAGTAAAGCACAATGCTATTTTTCCCAACCGCCCATAGCACAGAGTTTGAATTGGGAGAAACGGTAATATCGTGCAAATCTTTGAAAGTCCCTGATGTCAATGGCAACCAAGTAGCGCCGCCATTAGTGGTTTTCAAAATCGTGCCCCACTGACCAACAACATAAGCAATACTGCTATTTATTATTTTCACCCCATATAAAATAGCAGTCACTCCGGAATTTTGTGGCTCCCAAGTACTTCCACCATTGGTCGTCTTCAAAATCGTACCATTGTCTCCCACAACCAAAGCCATACTGCCGCCATACACGTCAACATCTTGAAGAGTGTTCTCAACCCCGGAATTCCGTGCTACCCAGCCATTACTAATAAAATCTAAAATGGTGCCGTTATACCCAACAGCCAGACCATTCCAATAGTCAGTAAAATTCACACCATTCAGTGCCTGAGTTGTCCCCGAACTCTGCGCCACCCACCCGGCCGCTTGTACCGGCAGAACCACGCCTAAAATAACCGACATTGCCAGCGTTATAAAAATCGCGTATGTCTTTTTTGACATATACTTTATTTTATTTAAATTATTTCTGCCTTTATTATACACTAAAACGGCTAAAAAGTCATAAAAAAGTCAACTCTCAGACACAATATTTTCCAAATATCTGAATTTTGCTGTTTTCTGCGCCTTATTAAGCAACACATTAATGGAATCAATTTGATAAAATTTTTCCACTGGCTGAAACTTGGCAATGTACATTTTAGCCGCTCCAAGAAGCCGCAATTGTTTAAAACGACCGATGGCTTCCTCACCGGCTCCGTAATCAACACCAGAACGAGTTTTCACCTCCACAAAATGCAAACGACTATCTTTTTCCGCGACTAAATCAATTTCCCCCCAGCGCGTTTGGAAATTGCGCCAGACAATACTAAAACCGCGGCGCTCTAAAAATTGCGCCGCGATATTTTCCCCATATTGACCAAGTTTTCTCCTGTCCACATGTTTAGGGCAGATATTTTTTTAACCGCTCCTTTTCAGCTTGCCGTTGCCGTTTTTGCGGCACTTGTTTATACCAATAACGCAGAATGTAAACAACCCAGACGACTAAACCAATAAACCAAAACGCGTACCAAAATCTACGAGCCAAAAACGGCGTGGCCTCATAACGAAAAAATAACAAAATAAAAGCCGTAACGCCCATCCACCCAAACAACGAAGCAATTTTCGCAAACAATCTCTTAAGATAAGCCCCGAATTTTTCTTTTTGGGACAAAATTGCCAGCACTACCACGGCCGCGAGCATTAAGACAAAAAATACCAAAGCCACTTTCATAGCCACCGGATTTTGATAAGGCGGCTCGGAAAACCAATAACGCAAATTGAAAATATTTTTTATTGAGTACATATATAAATAGATCCTTCAGTCGCTTCGCTCCATCAGAATGACATCGCCTGATGGCGATGTCATTTTTCAAATACTAACCCATAATGATACTTGCCGGCGCTGAAACGATTCATCAAGCGCAAACCCAATTTATCCGCCTCGGTCTCAATAAAAGCGTGGCCAACGCGACCCTCCACTGGCGGGCCGAACAACGCGTCAGTCATAAGCCAATCCACTACCACCAGCTTGCCGCCGACCTTCAAAAGCCGCGCGGCTTCTTTAAGCACTCCAGCTCGATCTTTGGTTTGAAAAAGAGTGTTAAGCAAAAAATCAGCGTCTAAACTGTTGCTCGCAATTTTCGCGGCGCCATATCTTTCCAAATCGCTCCATACCGTCACTATATTACTCAAATTTTCCAAATTCGCCCGCTTTTCAATATTCTCCAACACCGACTTCAAAATGTCAACAGCAAAAACCTTTCCTTCCTTGCCAACCATTTTGGCCGCAGGAAAAACATAATGACCAACCGCCCCGCAACCCAAATCAGCCACTTGCATTTTTTCTTTCAAACCGGCCTTTTGCAAAACCATCACTGGGTCAATTAATTTGTTGCCGCCGGTAATTTCTAACATAGAAATAAAATGGATCCCCGCTTCCACGGGGATGACGGCTACGCCGTCATTTTACCATTCCTTTAAACATTCCGCTAAAAATCCCCAAAATCATTCCGCCCAAAAGTCCGCTCACTCCCAAAAAAGAAATAAAAATAATTATTAAACCAAATAATTTATAAAACAAACGACTGCCGCCTTCAGTGCCCAAATGTTCCTCGGCCCAGGCCACAGTGCCAAAATTCTGATAAAGCCATTCTGATTTCCAAATTATCAAAAACCCCAACCCCACACCAATTAACCAAAGTAACTGCATATATGTGTATTATACCAAAAAAAAATAAAAAGACAAAATGCCGCGGGAGGGACTCGAACCCTCAAGCCCTTGCGGGCGTTACCACCTCAAGGTAATGCGGATACCAATTTCGCCACCGCGGCTCATTATCAAGATATTAATAAAAACTCAACTTGGGCAGCAAGGGATTTGAACCCCTGACCTAACGGATGTAAACCGTTCGCTCTAACCAACTGAGCTAGCTGCCCAAAAAACGTGCAACTATCAAAACTGCCTCCCCCTTCCTACCACCATTTTCAATTTTTTCTTTGACACCTCAATCTCCACCGCCGCCTCCTGCGTTTCTTTGCCGTCTGCCAGGACGGTAATAATTTTATCGCTCGTAATCAAAAGATGCTGAAAAGGAAACATGCTGGTGACTTTACTCTCGCGACCATTAACCAATTTGGACAAAAGCCCGCGCTCGGTCGGTTGGAAATACACCTCCATCTGGCCGTCTTGCGGCTGAAGCATAAATTTGTCGCTCTCAAAAGGCGGCGGCAAAAGATTAGCAATGGCGATCTCAAATTTGTCGCGCCCGGGACTCACGGTGAAGCTTTGGTCGCAAGCGATTTTTACCCGCGCGCCAGGAATATACAAATAAGAAAGAAAAAATCTGTTTCTATTGATAATACCGTAATCAATCTTTTCCACTTTGCGCGCGGCCAACGCTTCCACTGATTTTTCATTAATTGGCAAACCCAAAATTTTCGCCAGATAATTTTTCTTTTGCCCAATTGGCAAAAATCCAAAAGTCACATCCAAATCCGCGGTACGAGTTAAAATCCGCGCCAAAGTGTCATCATTGCCTACAATCACCACATTCTTCACGCCGTGGCGCATTTCATCTTCAACCAAAACCCGAGGATTGGTAAAAGTGGATAAACGAATAATTTTGCCGACAATTTCAAAATCCCCTAACCGAGTTTCTATTATTGAAACAACAGACTGAAAAGGACGTTCTTTCAGATAATTATCGTAAAGATACAAATACGACTCTTTGGGAGTGCGATTAATTTCAGAACGACGCGCCGCCTCGCGTTTGACTAACTGATAAAGCGTCTTTTTAATCGCGACGGGCTTTTTTTCAATGTCAATTTTTTCGGCGCTCCTCAAAGATTTCTTAAGAGTTGGGCGCGTTTTCGTCATATCCTTCACCCTTGCCTTTTACTTTGCGGCCTTTTTCATTCTCATCCATAATGCAGCGGCCGTGAAGGACCGCGCCGGCGGCGACAATAACGGTTTTTGTTTCCACATCGCCGTAAATTTTGGCTGTAGGCGTCAGTTCCAAAGTTGAGCCGATTTTCATATTGCCATGCACTTCACCCGAAACCAAAGCCGACTCGGCGGCGACATTGGCGTTAATTTTTGCCCCTTCCTCCATGCGCAAGTGCTTGCCGGTTTTCACCGTGCCGCTCACTTGGCCCTCAATAACTATATTACCCTCGGATACAAATTCCCCCTCCACTTTGACTGAAGGACCAACTATTGTTTCTACCTCGTCTCCTCCAGGAAGCGTTTTTTTGTCGCTCATATTGAAAATTTAGGATTTAATTAAGTGATTGTATTTTATGAAAAATCACTAAAAATGTCAACCTACGCGCTTTATTGGCAACTTAAACCCAAAAGTCGCGCCTTGACCAGGACCAGGGCTTGTGACAAACACTTCGCCATCATGCGCTTCAATGAATTTTTTAACAACAAACAATCCCAGTCCAACGCCTGTGGCGGTAATTTTTTTCGCCTCTTCAGCGCGATAAAATTTTTGAAAAACATTTTCTAAATCAAACTTGGTCAGGCCGATGCCATTATCCGAAACCTGATAAATAATCTGCCGGCCTTTGATAAATAATTCCATTTTCAACCAACCTTTTGGCGTATACTTGATGGCATTGGTTAAAAAATTCAACATCACATTACGAATTTTTTCCATATCCACTGTGATGTTCGGTAAATTTTTCGCAATGGCCACTTTGAATTGCAGTCCTTTTTCTTTTGCCGGCAAAGAAATTTCAGTTACCAATTCTTCCGCCACTTTTTTCAAATCAGTTTTTACAAAAGTATAACTGGTGCGGCCGCCTTCAATGCGCGACACATCCAAAAAATCATTTACCAAATAAATCAAATGCTCGTTGCTTTTGTAAACATTATCCAACACCATTTCAATCTTGGGATTGTTCAATTTTCCATAATCGCCTTCCTGAATCATAGACACATAGCCCTTGATTACCGTGAGCGGAGTGCGCAGTTGATGAGCTGAAATGGAAAGAAATTCACTTTTTAGTTTGTCTAATTCTTGCAATTTTGCGTTGGCTTCTTTCAATTGTTCGGCTAACTTTTGGGTTTCTTCGCGTCGTTGAACTTCGCGCCTGACCGAACGAATCAGCATAATGCCAAATACACCAAAGGCAGCCACCACTAAAGTTCTGAAAAGAATTTCCGTGGAATTTTTCGATAAAAATAAATCGGTTAAAAGTATAATGGCCAAAAGACCGGTGAATAACTCGGCCGAAACAACTTTAATATCCATTAATTTATATTTCAACATCGCGTAGACCGTCAGGACAACATAAACGCCGACCAACACATTGCCCCAAGGAGCGATATCAATGCCATACCACAATGGATAATTGGTTGAGCCGCCTATAAAAGCGACCACCAGGCCGATTAATAATAAAAATGAAGAAATTTTTTGCGAACCGCGCGATTGGCGATAATTTTTAAACAATAAAACGGAAGCATAGACAACATGCGCAAAAAAAGCTACCAAATAGGGAGTATAAAAAGGGCCTGGCAAAGGCCAAAATTTAAAATAAGAACGCGCGGTTACTCCAGCCACAAAGTACGGCGTAAAATTGGCTATCACCCAGAACAGGGAAAAAACATAAAAAATAGCAATGGTAATTTTGTAAAATTTTAAAGTGTCCAGTTTAAGAAAAACAAGCACCAAATGCAAATAAGAAATAGAGGTAAAAATCGCGCCAAACATCAAAGCGCGCGCCCAAAACAGCGCTGAATCAGCATTAGTGGAAATCTGCCAAAAAAAGTAACCATAACTCCAAGCAGCCGCTGACACGCAAAAAAATAAAAGATGTCGAGCCACCCGTTTGTTAAAACCGGTGAAAATGAGATAAAATCCAAAAACCGTGCTGATAACGGCGTTAATCAGGGCTGACGCTGGAAAAAACCAAATTGAAGAATTCATACAACAACATTATATCATAAAAAAAACGAGCGCCAAAGTTATGACGCTCGTCGCGCAACAAAACCCATTTTAAGATCCTGCCCGCAGAAATCAGAAGTTGACCAATTTACGGCAAACGCCGACTGGATGGATACGATGAGGTTCGTCCCGCATCTCAATTTCCCGGTCGGTAAATCCCGCTCCAAAGAGTATCTGCCTGTATTCCTTGACAGTGCGACGAATAAGCAACGGCCAGTTGGTGACCCAGCGCACCACGAAGGACCAAGGACTTGGCCCAATATGCGCGCTGATAAACAGGCCATTGACCAACATAATCCGCCTTATCTCGCGGCAAATGTTCTCGGCCGACTTCCATGGACGATAATCCAGAAAACCGACCATTTCCACAATGTCCCAAGCGCTGTCAGGCTGCTCCCTGACAAAGGATTTCACATCCTTTATGTGTATGAAGACACACGACTGGACACCGCGTATTTGGGCGAGATGAGTTGCTCTCATCAGAGAAGAACCACTTAAGTCCACCAGATGCAATTCCACCTGACCTCTGGCTTCAGAATAAGCGGCAAGGAAAATGGACAAGGCCTCAATAGTGGCCTGAGCTGAACCGCAAGCCAATGAAAGCACGCGAATCCGCTGTCCGGGTTGGCGCGATTCCCACAGCCGACAGAATTCTTGTAAAATCTCCTTATAAGTTATTCGTAGGCGATTGCGCACTGCTTGAGCATCGGGCTGATTCAGCCAGAAATTGACCAACTGTCCACCAAAGGTGTCAAGCTGGCCGCGGCGATGCATCACTGGAATCGCGTTGATTCCATCCAGCGCCTCGGAGGTAGTCACGCCGTTGCGAACCATTTGACCAAGCCAATGACTGTCAAACAACCACAGCGCATTTTGCGGCCCCAATAGCCAATGCTTGGCATACTCCTTCAGTGACGCATTGTCCCTGTCCTCAGATTCTATCACAAACGGACGGCGGAAAAGATGCAGGAAAAGACGATAAATCCACACCTTGGGCACGGCCCAACAAGCGTAGAGCATCATCAGCGGCCATCATTTCCAAAGCGTCACGATTTAGCAAGAGCGAAAAGTCAATGGCCAGAGAGTCATCCTCCTTCGTCGTCTTGATGGTCTCGGCCAAGATGGCTACTTGTTCAAGCGCTTCTTCCGCATTGCCATTACTAACAACCTGGGCCAGTAAACGGGCCGTTCCTCTCCTCGGGTTCATTGTTTCTCCTTTTAACTCACGGGCGTTATTGCCCTGATTTCAAACACTGAATCTCGCGTTCAAAATCAGGACAACAATCGCCACTGATTATGTTAAAGAACGACACTGTATAATACAAAATTCGATAAAAAATGTCAACTCCACGCACAAGTAATAAAAAAAGTGATAACCGCTCCCCTTCAATTATATTATAAAATTTTACAGCACCTACATCTCCTCAACCACCGGCACGCCTAAAATCCGCAGGCCATTTTCCATTACCAATTTTGTTGCTTTTACCAATTCCAATCGCGCGTTGCGCAATTTTGCGCTGTCCGCTTTCAGCACCGGACACTGTTCATAAAAATTACTAAATAATTTTGCCAATTCATAAAGATATTTAGCCAACCGCGACGGATCGTTCTGCATTGCTGACACGGACGCGCTATCAGCCAAGCCGGCCAGTTTCAAAATCAATTGTTTTTCAACCGCGGACTTCAAAATCGCCAAATTTTTACTCCCGATCTTGACGCTGGCTTTTTTCAAAATACTATTCATTCTCGCGATACTATATTGTAAATACGGTCCGGTAAAACCGTCAAAAGACAAGGCCTCTTTGATATTAAAAATAATTGTCTGCTTCGGCCCGATTTTGACCATACTGAATTTTAATGCGCCCAGAGCCAAAGCCAGAGCAGTGCGTTTGATTTTAGCAACACTCCAATCGGCGTGACGTTTTTTAGTTTCTTCCTCCGCCAAAGTAAATGCTTCATCGCGCAAGTCCTCGTATAAAACAACATTGCCTAACCGTGATGACATTTTACCTTCGGGCAACGACACCAATTCATATGAGACATGAGTCATCTTGTATTTAAATCCTGACAACTCCAAAATTTTAAATAATTGTTTAAAGTAAAAATTCTGTTCAGTACCGGTGAGATTGACACTCTGCGTCACTTGAGGAAATTTTTTGGCCTTGACTTTAGCCAGACCTAAATCACTTGTCAAATACAATCCCGCTCCGTCGCTCTTGCGCAAAAGTCCAATATCCAATCCAAATTTTTTCAAATCCACAATAATCGCTCCGCCATCGCCAACCTGCGCGATTTTTTTCTTTAATAATTCGTCCACCATTTTTTGACCAATATCTTTTACATCTTTTTCAAAAAATGTCGTCCGGTGTTTAACATCCAAATCCTTAAAAATTTTAACAAAACCATCCACACTCCACTGGCGCGTGGTTAAAAATAATTT
>JACROI010000056.1 GCA_016214465.1 Candidatus Magasanikiibacteriota bacterium | reverse complement strand
CCAACTGAAATTGTGCTACAATAAAGGTATAATTTACTTTAATTGTAGCCAAAATATGAACAATATAGCCGCTAACAAGACCAGCAAGATGTTGCTGGCGACAGAAGAAGAAATATTTATTAAATTGATAGAAGCGGATCATCCTTTCCGTTATCTAAATGAACACTTCAATTTCATAGAATTAACCGCTTCACTCGCTAAATGCTACAGTGAACTCGGCACAACTGGCATTGCGGCGGAAAAAGGATTTAAAGCTCTGCTTGTTCAGTTTTGGGAAGATTACTCTGACAGAGACATGGAAAAATGTTTACGAGAAAACATCGCGGTTCGTTGGTTCTGTGGTTTTGGCCTGATGGAAGACACTCCGGATCATTCCTACTTTGGCAAGCTCCGAAAACGAATCGGTCCAAGCCGCTTGGCGGAAATATTCAACAAAGTTAATGAAGCCATGAAAAAGAAAAATTTATTCGGCGAGGTTTTCACATTTATTGACGCTTCGTCCATCATTACCAAAATTGCGCTCTGGGAAGAGCGCGACCGAGCGATTGAAGAGGGAAAAAAGAAATTAAACAATGCGATTGTCAGTGATTATGCCGCGGACCAAGACGCCAAATGGGGAGCAAAGAGTAAAACCAATATCTGGTTTGGCTACAAACGGCACAACGCCGTGGATATGAGATATGGCCTTATTAACAAAGTGGCGGTAACGCCGGCCAATGTGCCTGATTACAAGGCGGTTAAAAATATTGTTCCTCGACAAGGCCTGGTGTTTTTGGATAAAGGATATGACTACAAAGAGGCGGATATATGGATTAAAGCGAACGGCGGCATTCCGGCGACACTCCGTAAAAACAACAACAAACAAAAAAACCATGATCTGGATCGTTGGCACTCCTGTATTCGCATGCCTTTTGAAAACACATTTAGCAAACAAAGCAAACGAGCCAAATACCGCGGGTTAACAAAAGTATTGTTTCAATGTTTTGCAGAAGCCATAGCGCATAACTTTAAAAAAGCGATAAACATTTTACCGAGATTAGCAAAAGTAGAGACCTAACCGTCTCCAAGGGCGGAGTGTGTTTAAAAATGGAAACCGGATTGCCAAACACACACACGCCCGGAAACAACAACAAAAAAATGACAGAAGTGAGATGGGAATCTGACGATTTTCAGATCGCTCGTGTCATTTTACAAGATAAGTTGAATTGGGCGACAGACCCATGTCTTGCGGCAGAAGGTAGAGGATCAGATCGCCTCCCTGCTGAAGCGGCTGGAGATCCCCGATTCCATCGTGCGCTGGTACATCGAGACCATCGAGGGAATGACCGGCGAACGCAAAAAAGCGGCCCAGGCCATGGGCCTGAACCGCGAGAAAGCCAAACGATCGGTGGAGCGGCAACTCTCCCGTCTCACCGACCTGCGGGTGCGCAATGTCATCCGCGACAAGGAGTACCTGGAGCAGCGGGAAAAGCTCCTGGCCGACCTCGCCGGACTGGAACGCCCCGCGAATGTCACCGAGGTGTTCGAACCCGCCCAGGCCGTGATTTCTGCGCTCAACCAAGCCAAGGATCGGTTTCTCTCAGGAGACGACGCGCAGAAACGCTCGATTTTCCAATCGGTCTGTTCGAACCCCAGGTTGCTCGACGGAAAGTTGCTAACCTTAGCGCAAAAACCGTTCACCTTGCTTGGTGAACGGCCTCAGATTCTCATCACTCAGCCCCACGGGGAATCGAACCCCGATTACCAGGATGAAAACCTGGTGTCCTAACCATTAGACGATGAGGCCAATGAAAATAATATATAGCAATTGAATGAAAAAGTCAAATCTGCTAGGATAAAGAGGTATGTTGATATTGGGCGTAGAAACCTCATGCGATGAAACCTCACTGGCTTTGCTGAAAGCCAAATGTGGCAAATTAGAGTTGCAAAAAAATCTGATTTTTTCACAAATCAAAACGCATGCCAAGTATGGCGGAGTAGTGCCGGAAGTGGCCGCTCGGGCGCATGTGGAAAAAATCGCGATGATGCTAAAGGATGTGTTAGGAAAAAAAACAAAACCTGATGTGATCGCAGTAACTGCTGGACCCGGGCTCGCGACCGCGCTATTGGTAGGAGTGGAAACCGCGCGGACCCTTGGATATCTTTGGAAAAAACCAGTGGTGGCAGTAAATCATCTGGCCGGGCATATCTATGCAAACTGGTTGTATTCCAAACAAATTGCTTTTCCTGCATTGTGTCTTATTATTTCCGGTGGGCACACGGAATTGGTGATAATGAAAAAACACTTAAAATACAAATTAATCGGCCAAACGCGCGATGACGCTGCTGGCGAATGTTTTGACAAAGTTGGAAAAATTCTCGGTCTCCCATATCCAGGCGGGCCGGAAGTTGCTAAACGCGCGACTCAAGGTGACACAAAGGCAATCAAATTCCCGCGCCCGATGATTGATTCGCCTGATTTTGATTTTAGTTTTTCAGGATTAAAAACAGCGATTCTTTATTACACAAAAAATCATTTTAAAATAGATTCCTCGACTCCGCTCCGCTTCGCTCGGAATGACAACACAAAAAAAGATAAAATAATCGCTGACATCTGCGCTTCGTTTCAACAGGCCTGTATTGATGTTATTATCACTAAAACAATAGCCGCGGCTAAAAAATATAAAGTTAAAACAATACTTTTGGGCGGAGGAGTCGCGGCAAACAGCGAATTGCAAAAACAATTAAAAATCGCGATTACGGATAATCTGCCGAAAACAAAATATACAGCATTGCCGGTTGAATATTGCGGGGATAATGCCGCCATGATCGCGGCAGCCGGATATTTTCACGCGCTAAAAAAACAATTTATTCCTTGGGAAAAAATAAACGCCGACCCTAATTGGGACTTGGCCTAAACTTATGCCAAACTTAAAAATCTTCTCTGATTTATCTCATCCTGAATTGGCCAAAGAAATTTGCGCTGAATTGCAAATGCCCTTTGGCCGCGCGAACATTCAAATTTTCAGCAACGGCAATCCAATTGTGGAAATCCAGGAATGCGTGCGCGGTTGTGATGTGTTTGTAATCGGCACACAAGCGCCTCCGGCGTCGGAAAATTTTATTTCTTTCTGCATTCTCATCAATGCTTTGCGCTATGCCTCGGCTCGGCGCATTACAGCGGTTATCCCATACTTGTTTGAATCGCGCTCGGATAAAAAAGACCGCCCGCGCATTGCCATTGTTTCACGACTGGTGGCTCAAATGCTAGAGACCTCCGGCATTAACCGCGCCATTTTTATTGATTTGCACGCTCCGCAAATTCAAGGATTTTTCCGTTTGCCCACTGACACCATCAACGGCGCCGGACTAATCTGCAAATTTTTAAAACAACGGGATTTGAACAATTATGTGATTGTGGCGCCGGATGCAGGTGAAGCAAAAAAATTACACCCTTTTCAAGAATTAATGCCGCAACTTCCTTTGGCCATGTTGGACAAACGGCGCTATGCTCATGATGAAAAACCAATAGTACACAAACTGATCGGCGAGGTAGGCGGAAAAATCGCTTTGATTATTGATGATGAAATTTCAAGCGGCGGCACAATTAAAGAAGCGGCTGACTTTTTCCAACGGCTGCCTATCAATGAACAACCGAGCGAAATTCGCGTGGCCACCACTCACCCAATATTGAGCGGCTCGGCCATGACCACTCTGAATCAAAGCGGTATTAAGGAATTAATCGCCATAAATACAGTGCCTGTGCCTGAAACAAAAAAACAAGTGGCTCAATTTGAGTTCCACCTGCTCTCTCCGGCCGGTATTATCGCCAAAACCATTGAAATAATCCACACAGACAGTTCAGTGGGCGAATTTTTGGACAAAGAATATCTTAAGTAAAAGAAACACTCCCAGGGCCGATTAATTTTTCTATTTCTTCTTTCATTGCTAAAACCATAGCCACTTTCGCGCCAGTGGCTATTTTCTTTTTAATCTCATTTTGCCCGGCCAAAACAAACACTGGCGCATCTCCGGGATAAGTCGACCAAATTTTTTTCAATTCCGCCACTGTGGCTTTATCCAAAGTATGACTCACTGAAATCAGCGCCTCTGGTATTTTTTCCGCCGGCGCGGCGTCTAAAGCCGGAGCTACACCACTTTGCAACATTATCTTATATCTTTGTTTTATCCCAGAGATATTGGCTTCGGTCAGCTCCTCCACTGTCTCGGCAATAATCTTTTTTTCTCTGTCTTCCTCACGATTGGAAATTTTGCCAATTACACAAACCTTGCTATCCTCCAACAAAATATCTTTAAATTTTTGATAAACGCGCGGAAAAACAATCACTTCTACTTTGGCGGTCATATCTTCCAAACCGACAAAAAGCATAAAATCGCCTTTTTTTGTCACAATGCGTTTGGCTGAAACAATTTGCCCGCAAAACAAAAACCACGGATCTTTTGATTCTGTTTCCAAAATCTTTTTTATCGGCATGATATCATGGCCTAATTTTTTGGTCATTTCGGCAAAAGGATGTTCTGAAATGTACAAACCAAGCAATTCTTTTTCCCATGTTAATTTTTCTTCGCGGCCGGCTGGAGGCGCCGGTTTCAAATGCAGCCGCCCGCTGGATTTGCCGGCTCCCGATTCAAAAAGCGAACTCTGGTTGCTTTCAAAATCACGGCGACTGTCTTGCGCGAAACCGGTCAACAAATTGGTGTTGGCCAGTAATTGCCCGCGTTCGCCAAATCTGTCCAAAGCGCCGGTTTTAATCAAACTCTCCAATGATTTTTTATTCAAATCCTTATCCTGAACACGACAGAGAAAATCTTCCAAATCTCGATAAGGCCCGCGGGTCTTTCGTTCTTCAATCACACGCTCGGCAATGTGCGCTCCAACATTTTTAATCGCTTCCAAACCAAAACGAATTTTCGGCTTGTCCTCTTTATTTTTACGCGGCACCACGGAAAACAATGCAAAACTTTCATTAACATCCGGCGGTAAAACCTCAATGCCTATTTTTCGGCATTCAGCAACATTTTCACTGACTTTTTCAATATCAGCTGACTCGGCCGAAAGCACCGCGGCCATGTATTCTTCAGGAAAATGCGCTTTTAAATAGGCCGTCTGATAGGCAATCACGGCGTAACTCGCCGCGTGGGCTTTGCAAAACCCGTAAGACGCAAACGGCTCAATTAATTCCCAAAGTTCATTGGCTTTTTTGGATTTCAAACCATTAACAATACAGCCGGAAATAAATTTTTCTTTTTGCGCGGCCATTTCTTCCGGAATTTTTTTACCCATGGCCTTGCGTAATTTGTCCGCTTCTTCCCAAGTGTATCCGGCGATATTGATAGCCGTTAACAAAACATCTTCTTGATAAGTGATGACGCCGTAAGAATTTTGCAAATAATCCTTCATGCGCGGGTCCAAATAACTGATTAATTTTGGATTGTGTTTGCGGCGGATAAATTCCGGGATTGACTCCATCGGACCTGGACGAAACAAGGCCACCATGGCCATAATATCAAAAATGTTGGAGGGTTTAAGATCTTCCAAATAACGGGTCATGCCAGCACCGCCAAGCTGAAACAATCCGCCGGTTTCACCGCGCGCGAGCATTTCATAAGTTTGTTTATCGTCCCAAGAAATATCATGCAATTTTACTTTTATGCCGTGAATTTTTTCCACAATTTTTACCGCCTCGCCTAAAATGGAAAGATTGCGAATACCCAAAAAATCCATTTTCAATAATCCGGCTTCTTCCACTGAGTGCATTTCATATTGAGTCACAATTTTTTCTCCGCCGGTTTCTTTCTGCACAGCGGTAAAATCAGTTAAAGGAGCTGGCGCTATCACCACTCCTGCCGCATGAACAGATGTGTGGCGAGCGCATCCTTCAATCTTTTGCGCCAAATCCAAAAGCCGCTTGACCTCGGCATTGGAATTATACAAAGCAAAAAGTTCCGGCGTAATGGCCAGCGCTTTTTCAATGGTCATTGGAAAACCTTGCGAACCAAAAGGAATCATCTTGGCCACCTGATCGCAAAAAGAATAGGAAAAGCCCAAAGCGCGGCCAGTATCCCTAACCGCCGCCCGCGCCATCATTGTTCCAAAAGTGATAATTTGAGCTACTTTATCAGCTCCATATTTTTGCGTAACATAGGCAATTACATCATCGCGCCGATTATCGGCAAAATCCACATCAATATCAGGCGGTGAAGGCCTGTGCGGATTTAAAAATCTTTCAAATGGCAATAAAAAATACAAAGGATTAACATCAGTGATGCCAATAAGATAAGAAACCAGGGAACCGGCGGCGCTGCCGCGAGTGGTAATTATAATTTCATGTTCACGCGACCATTTTACATAATCAGCTACAGCCAAAAAATACGGAGCATAGCCCTTTTTCATAATAATACCTAATTCATAATTCATTCTCTCTTCAATTGCCGGAGTGACTTCTTTTATCAATTCTTTAAGACCAGCATGGGCATTTTCTTCTAAAATCTGATTGACGGTTTTGCCTTCCGGGATTTCCACCGGAGGAAAATGCCACTTACCAAGCTTCAATTCCAAATTGCATCGTTCGGCGATTTTAACTGTATTTTCAATAGCCGACGCCACATGGCGAAAACGAGAACCAATATCTTCTTGAGAATTTAAAGATCGATTGACTGATATCAAACTTGGACGGCCGGACTCATTTATCGTTCTGCCTGATTTAATGCAAGTTAAAATATCCTGCGCCTCGCGATCGTCAAAAGAAAGATAATGCACATCGCGCGTGGCGACCATTGGCAATCCGGTTTCCTCGGACATTTTAATCAAACCGTTGTTCACTTCAATCTGGCCGGGCAAATCAGGATGGTCTTGCAATTCTAAATAAAAATGATCTGGACCAAAAATTTGAGCATATTCCAAAGCGATTTCTTTGGCTTTGGCATAATTTTCTTGTTTATAAATCAACTGCGCCAACTCGCCCTCCAAACATCCGGAAAGAGCGATCAGACCTTCATGATAAATTTTAAGTTGTTCTTTGGTCAAACGCGGCGCCAACTCGTCAGCGTTATTAGGCCCGAAATTTTCCAAATGCCCGATGGAAGAAAGCTTTAATAAATTTTTATAACCGATTTCGTTTTCAGCTAGCAAGATCAAATGATATGTTTTTTCTCCGACTAAAACATACGGCTCCAGGCCGATGATTGGCTTGATGCCGGCGCGGTGGGCGACTTTATAAAATTCAATGGCGCCATAAAGCGAGCCGTAATCAGTCAAAGCCAACGCTTTCATGTTCATTTTTTTGGCAGCGCGAACTAGCTCGTCAATTTTTGGCAAGCCCTCTAAAAGAGAAAAATGCGAATGAACATGCAGATGGACGAAGGACATACGATTCTATGGCAAGCTCGGCAGATTATTTTTTTCGCTCGGATAAACTCGCCTGGCCTTTCAGGCCACCGGACTCGGCATTCTCTACCTTAGCCATAGCAGAATGCCTCGTCCTGGCTCAAACATATCCTCGCTTCAAAAAACAATCTGCCTCCGCTTGCCCGAATAACATCAAACTTAATCTTAAATCAAAAAGCTCAAAAAGGCAATAACAAAAAATGCCCCTTTTCAGGGGCGCGCTGGATCCACGCTCCCTGATGTTGCTCGTGGACAAGCTTTGCGTGGATGACAACTGCGTTGTCATTTTTTCTTCTTTTTTTCAATTGTTTCCGCCTGTCCTTTTCCTCGGCTGATAAAATACTGAATCAAACGCATCACACCCTCGGAAACAAAAGACAGAGTGGAGGTAGCGTGTTCCATTTTATCACGGATAGAACGAATGGCGTCTTCAATACCGCGAAATCTCTCGCGCAATTCTTCCACCATTTCATTGGCGTTGCGCAAAATTGAAACCAAATAATATATCAACCAGCACAAAAAGACAGTCACCCACAAAACGCTGAATGATAAAACGATGTATAAAAGATCTTTGCTATTTTCCAACATAAAATTCCTTCATTAAATTTTAAACTTAACCAATTCATTATACCACAAATTTTTTTCCACAACAAATCACTCCCTTGTTTCAGCTCCAAATTTACTCTTTAAAACGGTTTTAACCTTGTCATGCGCCTTATTTACCTCGTTTGTCGTGAGTGTGCGATCTGAATTACTATAAATTAAATGATACGCCATGCTTTTTTTGCCAACGCCAAATTTATCACCGGAATACACATCAAACAATTCCACTTTTTTTAACAGTTGGTCGACGTGCGACAAGGCCTTGACAATTTCCGCGTGCGAAATTTCTTTTTTGACCAAAAAAGCGATATCACGCGTCATGGCCGGATAAATTGAAATTTTTTTATAAATATCAATTTTTTCTTTCATCACTTCGGCCAATTTGGAAAGATTAATTTTCAAAACACCGACTCGCGATTCAATTCCCAACGCGTTGGCGGTCATTGGATTTAATTCGTGAATAACTCCAACCACTTTGCCATTATGCGACAATAAAGCCAAGCGGGTTGGATGTTCCCAAACTTGAACTTTGTCCAATGGCGCTATTTGCCAATCCAGATTGAGCGATTGAAAAATTATTTCCACAGCGCGACGGATTTCCCAAAACGGCGTATTGTCTTTTTTATTCACAAACACCGCCTCCAACCAAGTGTCTTGCCGCGGCAAAAGTTCGTCGCTATTTGTTTCAGCGCGGACGCCGGTCTCCCCTGCGGCGAAAACTTTCCCAATTTCAAAAATTTTCAGTTCATCATAATCAACTAAATTATTCTGAATATTTTCCAACAAATTCGACAACAAATGGCGGCGCAAAAACGGCTTTTCTTTTGACAATGGATTATCAAGTTCAATATATTTTGACAAATCATCGTCCAAATTTTTCACTTGCGCGGCGCTGACAAAAGAATAATTGTAAACCTCGGCGTAGCCCAATTCCTTAACCAATGTTTCAGCCGCGCGGCGTTCCAAATTACGCAATTTGTTTTCTCGCGGCGGAGAAATGGAAAATATCGGCAATTGGCTCGGGATATTTGCAAAACCATAAATCCTAGCGATCTCTTCCACCAAATCTTCAGCTATTACAATATCTTTGCCGGCCCGCCAGCTTGGCGCTGTCACACGCAAAACATCTTTTTTAATTTTCACGCCAAATCCCAAATTCACTAAAATCTCCGCTATTTCTTTTTGTTTAATTTCCACGCCCAATTTTTTCTGCAAAAATTCCATTGATAATTCTATAATTCCACGATTAAGATGCCAATGCGCCTCGTCAACGACATTACTCACCGCCTTCGCGCCAGGACAAATCTCCAATGCCAGCTCAACTGCTTTGGCTAAGGCCAACTCGCACAATGATGGATCAAGCCCTTTTTCAAATCGAGCTGATGAATCAGTGCGCAAACCTAATTTCATTGATGTTTGACGAACACTTGCCGCGTCAAAATTCGCTGATTCAAAAATAATAGTTTTGGTATTAGCGCTCACGCCGCTCGCCTCTCCACCACTCGCCTCTCCACCAATAACCCCGGCCAAAGCAATCGGATGCTTCTCATCGGCAATCACTAGCATAAATGACTCCAATTTATGTTTCTGTCCGTCAAGAGCAATAAATTCTTCTTTGTCTTTGGCCAAACGAACGATAATTGGCTTGGAATTCAAACTTGCGGCATCAAACGCGTGCATTGGCTGTCCCAAATCCAACATTACATAATTGGTAATATCCACAATATTATTTATCGGCCGCAAGCCAACCGCCAGCAACCGCTGTTTTAGCCAAGCCGGTGATTCGCCAACAACAACGCCGTCAATAGCAACTGCCATATATCGCGGACACAATTTTAGCTCGGCCACTTTGACATGCAGATCAAATCTATTTCCTTTTTTAAATTTGCCGACAGAATAATCTTTTAATTTTATTTTAAATAAAGCCCCTATTTCTCGGGCAATTCCATAATGCCCCCACAAATCAGGCCGATGCGACAATGATTTATTGTCAATTTCCAAAATCGCGTCGTTCAGATTCAGGGCCTCTGACAAAGGCATTCCGATTTTCAATCGTCGGCCGCTTAAATTCAAAATTTCTTTTTCCTCTTTCAATGGAAACATTTCGCCCAAACCAATTTCTGTGGAAGCGCAAATCATTCCTTGTGAGTCCACTCCGCGAATCGCCACCGGTTTCAACTCCACGAATTCACCCTCGCCGTGCCAGCGCACCTTTGCGCCAATTTTTGCCAAAGCCACAAGCATCCACTCTTTCACATTTGATCCGCCGCAAACAACTGACAATTTTTCTTGCCCAACATCAACCTCGCACACTGATAATTTATCAGCATTAGGATGTTTTGCCGTCTTCAAAACCTTGCCCACGACCACATCTTTCAAATTCGCGCCTAGCCGCTCCACTTTTTCCACCTCCACCGTGCTCAACTTTAATTTTTCCGCCACTTGTTCAGGCGTCACCCCACTTGGCAGTTGAAGATATTGTGATAACCAATTGAAAGAAATCAGCATAAAAAATTATTACAACGCCCTATAAGGCCCAAATTTCCCTAGCCAAAGGCGCTCCGCGCCCTTCTTTAACCGCGTATGCCGCCACACTTAACTGATATTGGGGATAATTTTCCAAAAACTTGGCATATTTTTTGGACTTAAACTGACTGGCGTCAAATTTAGCCTCCAAAGCGCGGTTGTCGGGCAAAATAAAATCCACTTCCTGGCCATCAGCGGTACGCCAAAACTTTATCTCATCATCGAAATAATATTCCAATAATTGCCGAAATACGGCATTCTCTATCAATGTCCCTTTGTCCGAACGCAACGACGGCATAGAAAAATCATTTAACAAAAAATTGCGCAGGCCAAGGTCGTAAAAAAACACTTTGGGCATCTTAGTCAATTCTTTACGGATATTATTGTGAAATGGTTTAATAAGGCACAAATGAAATGATTTCTGCAAAATATAAAAATAATGGTCAACGGTTGGCGCGGACATTCGCAAAGTGCCGGCCAGTTCGGAGCGATTCACCAATTGGCCGGTTTGCGAAGCTAAAATTTTTAATAATTTATAGAATTCCTCGTCTTGCCGCACTCCCGATTCATAAATATCCTTTTTAATGTAAGAGTAAACAATTTCGCGCAAAATCTCCTTTTTTTCTTCATTGTCAGACGCCAGAACCACGCGCGGATAACCGCCATAAATCAAATACTCATCATAATGGCGGCGCAGGCGATCTTTCTCGGTTTCGGCGAGCGACGCGAAATCTTTTTTAGCCAACTCCGGTTCGTTTTTAAAAAGCAAAAATTCCCGGAAGGATAGAGTGCGCACGAAAAATATCTTTTTCCGGCCGACGAGTGAATCTTTGAATTTTTGATCCAAATAAAACGCCGAGGAACCGGACACTATCAATTTTATCCTGTCGCCGTGTTCATCATGTAGATATTTCAAAAAATTGGTGGGATTTTTTAGATATTGCACCTCGTCAATGAAAACAAAAGACCGCCGCGTTTCGTTGAGCGGCAAAATTTTAAACAAATTCTTTGGCGACTGATTGAGCGCGGTTAAAAAATCAGGATCTTCTAAATTTAAAAAATGAGTTTGCTGCTTTTTGTTTTCAACCGCTTCTTTTAACTGTTTGAGGATGGTGGTTTTACCAGCCTGACGAGCGCCAATAAACAACATTATCTCTTTATTGCTAAAATTATCAACCGCTTTTTGTGTTATTTTACGCAAAATACTCATAAACCGATAAAACTATAACTATATATTATATATTATCGTATATTTTCTACACTGTCAAAACTGTTCTAAAAATTTCATCTCACCGCTTTTTAAAACGCGAATTTCATCAATGCCATATTTTAGCATCACCAATCTATCCAGTCCAAAACCAAAAGCAAAACCCTGATATTTTTTCGCGTCAATGCCGCCTTCTTTTATCACATTCGGGTGAATCAAACCGGCGCCAAAAATCTCCAGCCAGCCGCTTTGTTTACACACGCGGCAACCTTTGCCTTGGCACAAAACGCAAGTAATTTCGCCGTTAACTCCAGGCTCAACAAACGGATAATACTTCGGCCGCAAACGCAATTTTGTTTCCGCGCCGTACAAATTTTTTACCACCTGTTCCAGCACGGCTTTCATGTTGCCAAAATTAATTCCGCTATCAATCACCACACCTTCAATTTGATAAAGTGTGTGTTCATGACGCGCGTCAGTGGATTCATTGCGGAAACAACGCCCTGGCACAATCGCGCGCAAAGGCGCGCCATATTTCTGCATTGCCCGCACTTGCACCGAAGATGTTTGCGTGCGCATCAGCCAATTTGGATGTTTTTTAATGTAAAAAGTGTCTTGCGTGTCGCGCGCCGGATGATTTTCCGGAATGTTCACGGCTGTGAAATTATAATAATCACTTTCCAATTCCGGCCCATCCAAAACCATAAAACCCATTGACGCGAATAAATCCTCCAATTTATTCTGTACCAGAGTAATCGGATGAAAATGTCCGCGCGATTTTGAAGGCAGTGCCGGTTGAGTCACATCCATTGACTCTTTTTCCGATGACTTTACCCATTCAGCGCGCGCCAATTCCGACTTTTTCTCTGCCATGGCGCTTTCAATCGTCTGTTTTACATCATTGGCCGCCTGCCCGACTGATTTTTTTTCTTCAGATGATAAATCTTTCAAACCCTTTAACAAATTGGTTAATTCTCCATTTTTGCGCCCCAATAATTTATTTTCCAACGCCTCCAATTCAGCGGAATTTTTTACCGACTGAATTTCCGCCAACGCCGAGTTTTTAATTTTGATAAATTGTTCCAACATATTATTATTTTGATATTCTGCCAACGTGTTGATCAATATCATTCAATATCCTACTCATATTACCTACAAAAAACTTGTCTTCTTCCGCTTGACCTTCTGTATTAAAAAATTTTAAAGTATAATTTCCTCCCCCGTTGCTTTTTTTCAAGTCCCAATCGCCTGTATATCCGTATTTTGCCAAAGCTGTTCTAACCCGCTCTTTCGGGTCTCCTAATTTTTCTATAATCGTGCGTAAAAATCCTTTTCTCGCTTCTGTAATCGGATCTTTTCTATTTTCCCACCCGGCTTCTACAGCTGCTTTGGCGCGGCGTTTTTCTTCTTTTTGCCCTGCCTCGGTTATATTACCATCATAATCCAGCCATTTTTTTCTCAAAGCCATTATTAAATCATAATTATGTTCATCCACTATTCCGGCTAAAGGCAACCTCTTACCCATTAAATTTTCTGACAATTTAAATTCATTTCCATCATCATCTTTCAAAACAATATCCGGCAAATTAGTTTCAACTCCGGATCCTGCCTCTCTATGATTTTTCATAAATTACTTTTTTTTAAAATCGTAAATTTTTGCGTCTTCTTGAACCGCGGGTTTTTGTTTCTCCAGCCACGATCTAAACTCCAACGCCGCTTCTATTAATGCATCAATAATATGTCCTTTATCCGCGCTAGAAATATCCTGACATCGTGACAGTTGGATTCTGATTTCATTTAAAAAAATAATCAACGCGTCCGCTGAATAGTCATTAATAAAAATCTGCGTTAAACTATTAAAAACTTCCTCGCGCGAATCCGTTCCTAAAACAGGAAACGCATTTTTAGGCGCGTGTTTATCAAAAATCGGTTTCATCGCCGCACGCATTTTGTCTTGTTCTGCCTGTTTTATTTTTTCAACAATATCCGCCATATTACCGTGATTTTCTTCGTTCATAAATTATCCCCCGATTAATTTCTTACCCAACCGAATAAATGAATTGCTGAAACGCGCCACATCTTTATATGTCACAAAAATCACCAAAAGCATTAGCAAAGCAAACCCGGCTGTATGCGCCCATTCTTCAAATTTTCTGTGCAATGGTTTACCGCGCAATTTTTCAATGATTAAAAATAACACCCGACCGCCGTCCAAAGCCGGAAACGGCAGAATATTTAAAATCGCCAAATTTATGGAAAGCATGGCGGCAAATTGCATCAAGTGGCTAAAACCAAGCCGAGCGACACGGCCGGTCAACACGGCAATCCCAACCGGCCCGGACAAATTTTCAGCCATGCCGCCTTGCCCCTGAAAAACACCGGCCAGCAAAAACCACACAGTCCGCGCCACTTCCCAAGCGAAAATCCCAGCGGCGGAAAAACCGTAAATAAAAGCCAAATACCATGGATAAGAAACAATGCCTGATTCCAAAAGTGCGATACCAATACCGCCTCGTTTGGTGTTTTCCATTTTAGAAGGAACAATTTCTTTAGTAAAAATTTCCTCTCCGCGATGAAAAGTAAAATTCACCGATTGACCTTGTTTCCCGTCAACATAATTTTGCAAGTCGCTAACTTTTTGAATCGCAAGCTCATCGGCTTGGATAATTTCATCGCCCGCGACGATACCGGCTTTGGCTGCCGGAGAATCTGACAAAACCGACATCACTTCAAT
>JACROI010000051.1 GCA_016214465.1 Candidatus Magasanikiibacteriota bacterium | reverse complement strand
GTGTGAGATAATGGAATCTATTTGTATGAAATTTAAGAATTATAGCACTCCTCAAATAGTTGATTTTTCACACCAAGAAGCGCCATGGCGATTGACAAGACAATTAGAAATAATACCTTATACGCTTGCGGCTGAAGATCCAGCTTGTTCCGTAACCAAGCGGGACATCGAATTATTATTAGATATTTAATTATGATTAGCTTTGGAGATATTTTTAGATTTGGAGATGGTGTGTATATACATCTCGCGGCGAAAGACGATGGAGTGACTCGTTATGCGGCTAAAGTAATTTCTAATCCCGAGAATATTAAGGAGTTGTTGAGCAGAAAAAATAATTTCAGAGATGCAAGTGTCGGTCACCAAAAGAAAAATATATCTGAATATCTTTCCTGTTTTATAGAATTAACCACTGCGCCGTTTCAAGAGTGTTTAGCCTTTTTGGCTGGTTCGGATAAGTACGGTATTAATGATGATTGTCAAAAATTGGGCAATTTAAATGACGACGATATCAGGGAATTAAAAAAAGCGATATTGGAAAATCACAATGTGTTACCTCCGGTTGTAATTAATTATGTTAAAGAATTGAATAATATAAAATAAATAGAATATCATTAAAATCCCCCGCAGGGGGATTTTAAGTTTGAGCGACTGCGACTTGACATCTCTCTCTCTCTCTTGTAAGGTAGTGTTTAAGCTGATAGATGGACTATTCAGCAAAAACAACAAGGAGAGGAAAAATGAACATTGCCAACTACATCGATCATACTGTTCTGAAACCCAACACGACCGAAGGGCAGATTCGCAAGCTTTGTGCCGAAGCCAAGGAGCACTATTTCGTTAGCGTCTGCGTCAACCCTACATGGGTCAAGCTATGCTCGGACCTGCTGGTCGGTACGGACGTCAAGGTCTGCACCGTCATCGGGTTCCCGCTGGGCGCGAACATGCCGGAGACAAAGGCGTTCGAGGCCAAGCTCGCCGTCGAGCAGGGTGCGGACGAAGTTGACATGGTCATCAACGTCGGCGCGCTGAAGTCGGGCAACCTCGAGCTGGTCGAGCGGGACATCCAGGCCGTCCGGGATGCCGCCCCCACGGCCACGCTCAAGGTCATCATTGAAATCTGCCTGCTCACCGACGACGAGAAGGTCATGGCCTGCCAGCTCTCGCAGAAGGTGGGCGCGGACTTCGTTAAGACCTCGACCGGGTTCTCCACCGGCGGTGCGACCATTGAGGACATCCGCCTCATGCGGAACACGGTCGGGCTGGACATGGGTGTTAAGGCGTCTGGCGGGATCAAAGATTTCGCCGGAGCACAGGCCATGATCATGGCCGGGGCAACCCGCCTCGGGTGCTCGGCGGGCGTCGCCATCATGTTGAGTGCAAAGAACTAGACTGCTTACCGGGCGGTTTTAATGGGGATAACCAATGCGGCTACTTTTTGATCATTTTGTGATCTTTAAGTAGTCGTTTTTTTATCTCTCCTCTTCCGGCAAAAATCCGCCGGCTTGGATTTGCCAAAGATGTTTGTATAAACTGTCTTTGGCCAAAAGTTCATCGTGCGTGCCTTGTTCAAAAATGCGGCCGTTTTTAATCACCACCACGCGATCCATTTGCCGAATAGTGGAGAGGCGATGAGCAATTACCACCACTGTCTTATTTTTCATAAGCATCGCGAGCGCATCTTGAATCATGGCCTCGGAATGCGAGTCTAAACTGGAAGTGGCTTCATCCAAAACCAAGATTGGTGAATTTTTAAGAATGGCGCGGGCAATGGCAACTCGTTGCCGTTCGCCGCCGGAAAGCTTGATGCCGCGTTCGCCCACAAAAGTGGCATATTTCTGCGGCAAATTGATAATAAAGTCATCGCAATGAGCCAGTTTGGCCGCCGCGAGAACTTCTTTATCCGTTGCCTTGCGTTGGCCATAACGAATATTTTCCATTAAAGATCGATGGAAAAGAATCGGATCTTGCGGCACCAAGCTCAAATTGTCGTGTAAGCTTTCTTGATTGATTTTTTTAATTGATTGCCCGTCGATCAGAATGTCGCCATTATCAATATCATGAAAACGAAACAGGGCTTTCATCAGCATGGTTTTTCCGGCGCCTGACGGGCCGATGAGCGCGATTTTTTCACCGGATTTTATCACCAAATTAATATCTTGCAAAACCCGGCGCGTTTGGTGAAAACTGAAATTGACTTTTTTAAATTTAATTTCTCCTTTTTTAACAACCAATGTTTTAGCATTGGGCGCGTCAATTATTTCATGCGGAGTATTCAGTATTTCGGTAATTTCCTCGGCATCAGCGAAACTTTCATATATATCCCGAATGTGCCGGCCCACATCCCAAAGGCGGTTGATCAGGCTAAGCAAGTATGATTGAATCAAGACAAAATCACCAACAGTCAAATTTCCTTGTTGCCAAAATTTAATGGCGAAATACATAAGTAAAAATTCCACGGCGATAAACAGGGCGGCTTGGATTCCTTCAATAATAGACCCCAAATTCCAAGTAAGTGTTTGTAATTTTTGCAATTCATCAGTTACTTTTTTAAAACGGCCAAATTCAAATGTAAAACCGTTAAAAAGTTGAATGTTGACTTGGTTGGTGACCGCGTCGGCCAATACCGCCACTGTTTCCGTGTCTTTGGCGCTGCGCGCCGTGTCGTATTTTAATTTCCAAACAGAGAAAAAGTAATTGATGGCGATGAAAATGATTGTCCAAACAAAGAGAATGTAAGCGACTGTGTGATTGAAAAGATACAAAACAATTGTCGCGCCGATAATGCGAATAGCCAGAGTAAAAAGATGCCAGTAGGTGCGGTCGGCAAATGTTTGAAAAGCGCGCGAGAGTTTTGTCACTTTGCGCACCAATGAACCGACAAAACGATTGGTGAAAAAATTATATGAGTGTCTTTGCAGATATTTGTAGGCATATTGCAATAGATCAGCTGACACATGCGGTTGAAAATAGTCACTGGTGAAAGTGGTGAAGCGGTAAATTATCCAGGAAATGGCATTGATGGCTAGAATCATGAATAAGGTGTTCATCAAGGCTGTTGCTATTGTTGATGAAGGTTGCGCGCTTGTTAAAATGTCAAAGAATTGTTTGTAAAAAATTGGAATGATAATTTCAAGCACAGTCGCGATCCCCAGCGCCAGCAACATAAAAAACAGCAAAAATTTGTAATTTCGCATTTGCGACCAATAAAGTTGTAATGTTTGTTTTGTCCGCTGTTTCATACAACTATTATACATCCACTGGACTCCAACTTGCAAAAAGTATATGATATAAGAACAGTTTAATAATATAAAAATATGCCTACAACTCAAAAACATTTTCGTCCATCTTGGGATGAGTATTTTATGGCCATTGCCCGCATTGTGGCCACTCGCGCGAGCTGTGATCGTTTGCACGCCGGAGCGGTGCTGGTAAAAGATAAACGGATTATCGCCTCGGGCTACAACGGCGCGCCTCCGGGACTTCCTTCTTGCGATGAAATCGGGCATTTATTGGAAGATGGCCACTGCGTGCGTACAATTCATGCCGAGCACAATGTTCTTTTGCAGGTGGCGCGATTGTCCGGGTCATCAACCGAAGATTCCACTCTTTATGCCACTTATTCGCCTTGTATTCATTGCGCCAAGTATTTGGTGGCCGCCGGCATTAAGCGCGTGGTTTTTGGCAAAGTGTATCGCAATAGCGATGTGATTGAATATCTGAAATCAGCCGGTATTGATGTGGATATTTATCAGGAGAATAAAGATTGGTTGGGCCAGCTGCAAGATTTATTCAGCGGAGAGGTGGATGAGAAAAAGGCCAAAGAAGGAAAGGTGAAAATGAAAGTGGTGAAGTAGTTTAATTTATGAAAAAAGAAAAAAATGAGCAAAAAGGTGAAGTAGTGATTTACAAAGCGCCCAAAGGTGAGGCGCGCGTGGAAGTACGGCTGGAAAAAGAGACGGTGTGGCTTGATGCCCATCAAATAGCATTTATTTTTGAAGTTGATCGGTCAGTTATAGTAAAACATATTAAAGGCGTTTATGAACAAGGCGAGCTTGCTGAAAAATCAACCTGTGCAAAAATTGCACAGGTTGCCGCAGATGGTAAAATTCGTCAAATGCATATATATAATCTCGATGTCATCATTTCGGTCGGCTACCGCGTTAATTCCCAATGTGCCACTCAATTCCGCGTTTGGGCCACGCAGACGCTTAAAAAACATTTGATTCAGGGTTATACCATTAATGCCAAGCGGCTGATGGAAGCGCGGGATAAATTCAACGAGCTTCAAAATATCATTTCTTTATATGATACAGGAAAACTAGCCAAACCAAAGGGCGTTAAAGCAAAATTTGTTTTGAAGTATGAGGATTGCGTTAAAATCATTAAAGAAATCAAAACTGAATTGGTAAGCAAAAAAGAAGCAGGCGATTTGTTTGGTTCGGCCAGAGGCGGAGCGTTTGAGGGGATTGTTAAAAATCTTTGTCAGACCTTTGGGGGCAAGGAACTCTACGCCACTCTTGAAGAAAAAGCGGCTCATCTTTTATATTTTACAGTCAAAGATCATTCATTTTCCGATGGCAACAAGCGTATAGGGTCGTTTTTGTTTGTTTATTTTTTGGACAAAAACAATTGTTTGTATAAAGAAAGCGGAGAGAAGAAAATCAATGACAATACCTTGGTCGCCTTGGCCTTGCTGATTGCCGAAAGTGATCCAAAAGAAAAAAATGTCTTGATAAAAATTGTGATGAATTTAATCAAATCCTGATATGAAGGCGCAAAAAACAATTCTCGGTTTTACCGGCCTTTTGGCCAGCGGCAAAGGCACGGCGGCCAAGTATTTGGAAGCCGAGCACGGAGCGGCCGCTTTTCGTTTTTCCACCATGCTTCGCGATATCTTGAATCGTGTCTATGTGCCGCAGGCGCGCGATAATATGATACGATTGTCGGAATTTTTGCGAGGCGCTTATGGCGAAGACATTATGGCCAAAACAATGTTTAAAGACATTGCCAAAAGTACCGCCCAAATTGTGGTGATTGAAGGCATCAGACGATTGGCTGATATTGAACAAAACACGCCAAATTTTGTTTTAGTGGAAATTTTTGCCGACCCGAAAATCCGCTATGAGCGATTGATCAAACGGGGTGAAAATCCGGATGATAATTCCAAAATTTATGAACAATTTTTGGCAGACCATAATCGTTCCACCGAGTTGAGTATTTTGGAAGTTATCAAACACGCGACCGAGAGCATTGATAATAATGGTGATTTAACTAGTTTGTATAAACAATTGGATGAATTGGTGAAAAAATATGCTAATTGATTTGCACACTCATTCCACATTTTCAGACGGGCTTTTGACAGTGGAGCAGTTGGTAAAAAAGGCCAAACGGCGCGGAGTAAAAATGTTGGCTTTGACTGACCACGACACTATTGGTGGCTGGGCGTTGTTTGCCAAAATATGCGGTAAATATGGTATTATGGGAGTGCGGGGATTGGAAATGAGCACGGATTTGCAAGGGCTGGAATTGCATATTTTGGGGTATGAACCGATTAAAAATCACAGGCCTTTGATTGAACATTTAAAACAACAGCAAACTAAGCGTATTGAACGCGCCAAAGTGGTGCTGGTCAAACTGGAACAATTGGGTTTGAAATTCAAACCCGAGATCGTGCGGCATCTTTTGCAGCAGCCCACAGTGGGCAAGCCGCAATTGGGTCGGGCGGTTTTGCATGAGCGACACAATCGTTTGCTTTTAAAAAAATTATTTAATTTTGAAGGAAGTTTGTCGGATTTTATCAATAATTTTTTGGACAAGCCCGGGCAAGTCGGCTATGTGCGCAAAAAGCGCATTGCCAGTGTTAAGGCCATTCGTTTGATTAAAAGTTGCGGCGGTAAAGCGGTGTTGGCTCATCCTGATTTGGAAATGCCCAACGCCGAAGACGCCAAAAAGATTATGAAAACATTGGCGTCAGCCGACTTGTGGGGAATGGAAAATCCGCATTATCATCCATCTCGCGCCAAGTATCTTTTGCCTTTGGCGAAAAAATATAATTTAGCGATTACTCACGGGTCGGACACGCATGATGGAAAAAAAATGGGTATATCAATCAATGAATTAGAATTTAAAAAAATATATGCAGGCATATTTAGACATTGTTAAATCAATTATAGAAAAAGGAGAAAGAAAACCAAATCGTACTGGCGTGGATGCTTTGGCTGTGGCCGGTCGGATGTTTGAACACGACATGTCCAAAGGTTTCCCGCTTTTAACAACCAAGAAAATGCCTTTTAAAGTCGTGGCCGTGGAGTTGGAGTTTTTTATCAAGGGATTGACTGACAAAAGCTGGCTGCAAGAAAGAAGCAATCACATTTGGGATGAATGGGCCAGTCCAAAAAAAGCGTCTTATGGCCACACGCCCGAAGCTAAAGAGAAAATGAAATTGGAAAGGGATTTGGGACCTATTTACGGATTTCAATGGCGCCATTTTAATGCTCAATATCAAAATTATGACACGGATTATGCCGACCAAGGAGTGGATCAGCTGAAAAAAATAATTGAAACACTTAAAACAAATCCAGATGATCGCCGGATGATTGTTAGCGCCTGGAATCCATCAATGCTCGGCGAAATGGCTTTGCCGCCTTGTCATTATGCTTTTCAAGTGACAGTGATCAATGGCAAATTGAATTTATTGTGGAATCAGAGGTCGGTAGATACCATGCTTGGATTGCCTTTTAACATTGCGAGTTATGCTATTTTGCTTCACCTTTTAGCCAAAGAAGCCGGATTGCAAGAAGGAAAATTAGTCGGATTTTTGGCTGATACGCATATATATGTTAATCACATTGATGGAGCCAAAGAACAACTTGGCCGCGACCCGAATCTTTATCCTTTGCCAAAAATTGAAACGCAGAATTTTACTTCCATTTTTAATTGGCAGGCCGAAGATACCCAACTGATAAATTATCAAAGCTATCCTAAAATAATTTTTGAAATAGCTGTGTAATTCAGTCATTGCGAGCGAAGCGAAGCAATCTCGTTGATTGTACGAGATCCCTCGCTTCACTCGGGATGATCTTTTTCTATGAAAGTCATTCTCCTCATGGCCATTACCGTTGACGGCAAAATCGCCAAGACAGTCGACCATTTAGCCAATTGGACAAGTAAAGCCGACAAGAAAATTTTTGTGGAAGAAACAAAAAAAGCCGGTGTGATTGTGATGGGTGAGACGACCTATAACACCATTGGACGGCCTTTGCCAGGGCGGCTGAATGTGGTTTTAAGTTTGTCGCCGGACACGAGTCAAAATATTCCCGGTGTTTTAGAATTTACCAGCACCCCGCCGCGAGAATTATTGCAAGAACTGGCCGGTCGCGGGTTTAATTCTGTGATTATAGGCGGCGGCGCCACTATCAACGGATTATTTTTAAAAGAAAATTTAATTGATGAGGTCTGGCTGACTATTGAACCAAGGATTTTTGGCGAGGGTCTTTCTCTTTTCAAAGGCGCGGACGTAAATTTGGATTTGGAATTGTTGGAAGTGAAACAATTAGATTCGAATGTCTTGCAAGTGAGGTATGAAGTTAAAAAATAGTTATCTAGCGGCAAAATTTAAGAAAACATAGTATGGCTGATGAAAAAATCACAACAAAAATAGCTTTGTTCAAAAAGAAAGAAATAAGAAAAATATTGCATAACGGCGAATGGTGGTTTGTTATTGTTGATGTGGTTGCCGCACTGACTGATTCTACACAGCCAGATGGCTACATCAAAGATATGCGCCGTCGGGATGCCGAGTTATCCAAAGGGTGGGGGCAGATTGCCTCCCCCCTCTTTATCCAAACCGCTGGTGGCCCGCAAATGATTAATTGCGCCAATACAGAGGGTATTTTTCGCATAATTCAATCAATACCATCACCAAAGGCTGAACCATTCAAGCGCTGGTTGGCAAAGGTGGGATATGAGCATGTGCGGGAAATTGAAAATCCGGAATTGGCGACAAAACGAACGAGGATGCTTTATAATCTCAAGGGCTATAGTGAGGATTGGATTGAAAAACGAATGCGCGGTATTGCTATTCGTGAGGAATTGACCGACGAATGGCAGAAACGCGGAGCGCAAGAGCAAGGGGATTATGAGATTTTAACAGCTGAAATTTCCAAAGCCACTTTCGGCGTTACGCCGAACGAATACAAAAAATTAAAAGGACTTAAACGAGAGAATTTACGCGATCATATGGACGATTTTGAGTTGATTTTCAATATGTTAGGTGAACGCGCCACCACGGAAATTCATCGCACAGAAGATTCCAAAGGTGTTGGAAAATTGAAAGCTGACGCCAGAGTCGGTGGTGATATTGCAGGAGGAGCAAGAAAGAAATTGGAAAAACGACTCGGGCGCTCTGTGGTATCAAAAAATAATTTTTTACAAAAATCGGAAGATAGAAAACAATTTGGTAAATAATTATGTTCATCATGATTGACGGCATTGACGGTTCCGGGAAGAGCGTGCAATCGCAATTGTTGATTGACCGTTTAAAAAAAGAAGGCCGGCCTGTGGAAATTATCAGTTTTCCGCAATACGGCCAAAAAAGCGCCGGGCCGGTGGAGGAGTATTTGAACGGCCTTTATGGCACAGCCGAAGAAGTGGGCCCGTATCGCGCATCCATTCTTTATGCAGTGGATCGTTTTGTTGCGGCTTTTAAAATCAGGAAATGGCTGAATGACGGCAAAATTGTCATTGCCAATCGTTATGTGGCGTCAAACATGGGACATCAGGGCGGAAAAATTAAAGATGAGGAAGCCAGAAAGAAGTTTTTTGCCTGGAATGATGATTTGGAGTACAACATTTTCAGGATTCCGCGGCCGGATTTGAATATCATTTTGCATGTGCCAGCTGACATCGCCCAGACCTTGGTTGATAAAAAAGGCCACCGCGATTATTTGTCCGGCGCCAAGCGCGACATTCACGAAGACGATTTGCGCCATCTGCAAAATGCGGAAGAGGCCTATTTGGAAATCGCGCGAACTTTTCCCAGTTTTGAGTTGGTGGAGTGCGTGGAAAATGGTGAGCTGCTGCCTATTGAGACGATTCATAAAAAAGTTTGGGAGGTTGTGCGAAGTCGCTTAAAGTGATATAATATAATGGCCTGAAAAGGCCATTATTAATTAAACTGACAATTTTTATGCTCATTCAACCCGTTGATATTTTATCAAAGTCCTGGCAAATTTTCAAAGTTAATTGGCAGGAATTTACCAAAGTGACAGCTTGGCTCGTGGTATTGGCTGTTTTGTCAGCTCTTTTATCATATTTTGATAAAGTCACTTTGTTCATGTTTGTAAGTTATACTTTTCCGGTTTATTTGCTAATCAGCGCTTTGGTTTTTGTAATTGGTTTGTGGGTGAATATTGTGTTAGCGCGCTTGATTTGGAGCGCTCTGCATCAAATACCGATAGAAAGAAGAAAAACAGCGCATGATTCTTGGCGCGACACTGTGTCGTATTTGTGGGTATCAATTTTGGTTGGCGTGATTGTGACGATTGGTACAATTTTGTTCATCGTGCCGGGCGTAATTTTTGGCATTTGGTATTCTTTTGCCGCTTTGGTTTTTGTATTGGAGGGTGCGAAGGGTTATGAGGCATTGAAAAAAAGCAAGGCCTTGGTGCGAGGCAGATTTTGGTTGGTAGTGTGGCGTTGGGCCGTGCCGTTTTTTGTGTATAGTTTGATTTTGGTGGTGATAATCGGCTTGCCGACCTTGCTTGTAGGCGTTTTAACGCAATGGGACGCGTTTAAAGAATTTACAGCTAATAATCAACCCTGGTGGTTTCAATTAATACAATCAGTGGTTACTGTTTTGACCATGCCTTTGAGCGCGGGATTTGGAGTAGTGTTGTATAGCAGTTTGAAAGAAGATGCAAAGTGACAACGCAGTTGTCATCCCCGCGAAAGCGTGGATCTAGTGATTAGTTTTATGTACACTCCGGTGATTGGGTTGGAAATTCATATTCAGCTCAAGACCAAATCCAAAATGTTTTGCGGTTGTGAAAATCGTAGCGAGACGGTCTATGGCGAAGTACCGCCAAATACTTTTGTTTGTCCGATTTGCACCGGCCAGCCGGGTGTTTTGCCGGTTGTGAATCAGCAGGCCTTGGAATGGGCGGTAAAAATGTGTAAGGCCTTGCATGGCAATTTTAATGAAATATCAAAATTTGACCGTAAACACTATTTTTACCCAGACCTTCCCAAGGGTTATCAGATTTCTCAATATGATGTGCCGGTGATGGAAAAAGGATATTTGGAAATTGAAACAATCGGCGAAAATCAACAGCAGGAATTTAAAAAAATTGAACTGACACGAATGCACTTGGAAGAAGACGCGGCTAAAAACATTCATCAGAGCAAAAATACTCTGGTGGATTTTAATCGCGCCGGTGCGCCCTTGATTGAAATCGTCACCCAACCGGTTTTAACATCCCCGGCCGAGGCAAAAGTATTTTTGCAAGAATTGCGTTTGCTCGCGCGTTATCTGAATATTTCCAGCGCGGATATGGAAAAAGGAGAATTGCGTTGCGACGCGAATATCTCTTTGCGGCCAGAAGGTGATGCCAAATTTTATCCCAAAACAGAAATTAAAAATCTCAATTCTTTCAAGTCAGTGGAGCGGGCTTTGGAATATGAAATCCAGCGGCAAACAAAATTATGGAATGACGGCAATCCGCCAAGTACTTTGTCCACTCGCGGTTGGGACGAAATCAAACAGGTAACGGAAGAACAACGGGTGAAAGAAGGAGCCGAGGATTATCGTTATTTTCCAGAGCCGGATTTGCCGGCGTTTTCATTAACGGAAATTATTAAAAAAGTTTCTCTGCCGGAATTGCCGCGGGCCAGGCGAACGCGTTTCGTGGATGAATACGGTTTGTCGCGCGCTGACGCGAAAATTTTAACTGATGACACTGCTTGGGCGAATTTTACCGAACAGGTCTTTGCCGAGGCATGGGCTTGGCTCAACAGTTTGCCGGAAATGGATGGTCAAACCGAAGAGGATATTATTAAAAAAAATCGCGCCAAGTTGGGACGATTGGCAGGTGGCTGGCTTACTTCCAAGTTGATTGGATTAATGGCCGAGGAGAAAATTGATATACGGATTTTGAAAATTACGCCGGAAAATTTCGCTGAATTTGTGTCTTTAATTTATACGAATAAAATTAACAGCACAAATGCCTTGGCATTATTGAAAGAAATGCTTATAGCCGGCGAAGACCCGACTCAGATTATGGAAGAAAAACGCTTGGGACAGGTGACTGATGAAAATACTTTGGCCAAAGCCGTGCTGACAGTAATCCGTTTAAACACCGAACAAGTGAAACAATATCAATCAGGCAAAACCGTGCTAATTCAATTTTTAATCGGCAAAGTAATGAAAGAAACCGAGGGCAAAGTTGACCCGCAGGCAGTGAAAAAATTGTTGGAAAAGAAATTAAATAGGTAAATCCTTGACCAATGGCGGCGGCAAGTTGGTATTGTCTCCATTCGGCGATTCGTCTGAATGGTTTTTTGTTTGACCGGGATTTTCTCCGCGCGCTTCCTGCAATATTTGATAAGCCACGTCTTCTCTCTTTTTTTCTTGATTGATTTGTTCAATAAAATCACGCGCCGTGCCACCTTTTTTTGTTTCCTCTTCTCTCTGCCTTTCTCCTCGATAGTAAGCGGCGGTTTTTTTCATTTTTTCTTTTTTGGCCAGTTCTTCTTGCCGAGCGGCCGTCAGTATGTTGAATTTAGCTTTTTGCAAAAGAGTGGCCGGCTGGTTTTTAAATCGCGATTGCAAAGCGCCGGCGCGGCCTAAAATTTTCAGCCCTTCTTTCACCGCGCTTGGCATGGCTGTTGTTTGCGGGTTTAAAATACTGCGTCGCGCCAAACGAAAATCTTTTTGGCCTTGTTTTTCCGACTCGGCGGTTTTTATCACTCCGGCTTTGATTGAAGCCAGTGTTTTGCCTTTAATCATGCCGGTTTGGCGGATTTGCGCGAGCAGGTCTTTTTTAATGGGCATATTTTTGACATTTATGATATAATCAAGATTGAACTCATCTCTAGCAATTATATTATAGCTGATAATCACTTTTTTAACTATGCCTTTTAAACCAAGCCAGCTTGACGACATTGATGATTTAGAAAATTTGTCGGAAAAAGAGCTGAAATTCGGCTATTGGTTCACTACGCATCGCGTGAAAATTTACCAAGGCCTGCTTTTGGCATTGATTATTTTTGATGTTTTACTCGGCGGCTATAATTTATTTCGTTGGGGCGAGTACGCTGTTGTCGGATTTTGGGCTGACCAACGATTGAGGCAAGAAATCGCGCGGCCGCTAATCAATTACGCGGTTTTAAAAGAGCATTTTAGCGCGAAGCCCATGTCGGTGACTGGAAATTATTTTTTCCCAGGCGCTGTTAAAGCCGATGCCGTAGCCATGCTGAAAAATCCCAATGTTGATTTTTTAGTTTTGTTTGATTATCGTTTTATGGTTGATGGCGCTCCGACTCAATGGCGCAAAGGATTTTTACTGCCCGGAGAAGAAAAGCCAATTGTGGAATTTGGCATTGAAAATGGGGCCTTAACCAATAGCGCGGTTTTGGATTTGCAGAATTTATCTTGGCAGAGAATTTCTAGCCACCAAATTAAAAATTTAGCCGATTTTATGACCGAGCGATTGAATTTTTCAACCACTGAAGTGAAAACAGAATCCGGCGCCCTACCCAATCAAGACCAGTTGTCTTTTGATTTTACCAATCAATCCAATTTTAATTATTACCAAGCGCGGTTTTTGATTTTGTTGGATTCCAATGGCAATTTGTTAGGCGTTGAACAGGTGGTGTTTGATCAGTTGCTAGCCGGTGAAAAGAAAAAAGTGGAGTTGGCAATTTTTAATAATCGTTCAGCCATTACCAGCGTGAGTGTCCGGCCGGATATTAATATCTTTGACGCCAAAGCGTACATTAAGTAGTATGCCAAAAAGCAATTGGAGTAATTTTATTTTTCCTTGGCGCGATTTTGATTGGTGGCTCGCGGCCGCCGTTTTTGTTTTAACTTTGTTCGGTCTATCCGCTCTGTACAGTGTGGATTTAGGCCGCGTTGATTCTGGATTTTTGGATTTTAAAAAGCAACTGGTGTTTTTTTCAGCCGGTCTTTTTCTAATGTTTTTTATTGGGCGTTTTAATTATATTTTTTGGCGGTCTTTAAGCCGTCCTTTTTATATTTTTAATTTATTTTTGTTAGTGGCCGTGCTTTTTTTGGGCGTGATTGTGCGCGGCACTCGCGGCTGGTTTTATATTTTTGGTTTGTCTTTTCAGCCTGTGGAATTGATGAAATTAAGTTTAATTTTACTTTTGGCTTTGTTTATTTCCAGACGCACCGATAGGTTTAAAAGTTTTGAATTTATTTTGGGTAGCGCTATTTTGACAATTACGCCCGTTATTTTAGTAATTCTTCAGCCGGATTTTGGTTCAGCGTTGCTTTTATTCGCCACTTGGTTTATTTTGATTTTGGCCAGTGGTATTCGCCGCAGTCATTTGTTGATTTTGTTTTTATCGTTTATTTTTTTATTTTCTATCGGTTGGTTCTGGTTTTTTAAGGACTATCAAAAAGAAAGATTTTTAACTTTTTTAGACCCGTCTCGCGATCCATTGCATCGCGGCTACAACATCATGCAGTCAATTATCGCAATAGGTTCTGGTCAGTGGCTTGGCCGCGGCTTGGGGTATGGCTCGCAAAGCCAGTTGCGATTTTTGCCGGAAACCAAAACCGATTTTATTTTCGCCGTAATTGCCGAAGAGCTGGGTTTTGTTGGCGCCGGCATTGTTTTAATTTTATTTTTTCTAATGTTTTATCGTTTGCTGAAAATAGCCGCGAACGCTCGCGATGATTTTGGACTTTTCACTGTATTAGGTGTTTTAGCTATTTTTGTTTTACAATTTACTATCAATGTCGGCATGAACATCGGCCTTTTGCCTGTCACAGGCATTACTTTGCCGTTTTTAAGCGCCGGCGGCTCATCTTTGGTGGTGAATTTTTTGCTCATTGGCGTGGCGCAGTCAATTGCCAGGGCTAGAAGGGTTGGAGGTTGACTTTTTTTCACCTTTTTGATTAAATAAAGATAACAAAGGAGGTGTCAGATGCGAATACAAGCGCGAGTGGTTGACCGCAAATTGGAACCGCGTTTCCTTGAATTGATGGAGGAGCATAACTACTATCAAGCGGCCAGACACGCTTTTGCCTTGGCTGTGAGCCATCGAGTACGACGTAATTACAAAATCGCGCGCCATTGGGGAAAAATTTGTCTTCAACTCTTGAGCGCCTGCTCGGAAAACGACTGGGTGAATGACAAAAGCTCGATCACTCTCGGCGGCATTGATGTGCCAGCCCCGCTTTATCAGCAATTGGCCAAAGACAACCTCTGGTGGTTGCTAACCGCCAAGAATGGAAAACCGCTCTAATGCCTCCCGGCAACTCTGGGAGGATTTTTTAATTGACAGCGATTCGCGTGTTTTGGTATAATTAAAATATATGAATCCAAACCAGTCTTCTTTTTTTGAAGAAGGTTTAAAACTTATCAGCTTTTGTCCATTATGCCAAGCAAAGCAAGGCGCCATGGAAGCAAGCACGGTTGAAGAAACAGCTGACAATCATTTGGTGCATCTGCGCTGTAGACAATGCCAGTCATCAATTTTGGCTTTGGTAACAGTTACTCCAATGGGTTTGAGCTCGGTTGGCATGATTACTGATTTGTCAGTGGCTGACGCGCGCAGATTTAAAGAATCAGAACCGATTGATTTTGATGAAGTCATTGCCCTTAATTTAGATTTGAAAAATCACTCATTATTTTATCAAACATTGGTTGGAGTGTAATTGGGTTGACAAAAAATGGGCTTTGGTTTAAAATACTCCATATACTCTTAATACTTTTAGTATTTTTTTATGTCTAATTTGAGCTTATCAGGAGAACTTCGCGTTAAAGCCGCCAAGGAGTTGCGCAAAGAAAGCAAAATTCCAGCTGTGCTTTATGGTCATGGAGTTAAGAATGTTAATTTGTCCGTAAATTATCGTGAATTTGAAAAGGCCTATCAAGCAGGCGGTGGCAAGGGTCTTTTGGAATTGACAATTGATAGTGGCAAGCCAATCAATGTTTTGGTACAAGATTGGCAAATTAATCCAATTACCAGTGTTTTTACTCATGTTGATTTTCGTCAAGTGAAAATGGATGAAAAGATTAAGACCGATGTCAATTTGAAATTTATCGGTGAATCGCCCGCAGTAAAAGAATTGGGCGGTATCTTTGTTAAAAATTTCAGCAGCATTCCAGTGGAATGTTTGCCAAAAGATTTGGTGTCGGAAATTACAGTGGATATTGTTTCTCTTAAAGAATTTGGTAATGTTATTCATATTAGCGATATTGTGGCGCCGACTGGCATTAAAATTTTGGCTCACGATGAAGATGTGATTGCCACAGTGACGCCACCTCGCGCTGAAGAAGAGTCCGCGCCAGCAGCCGCCGCAGTTGATTTGAGTCAGATTAAGACAGAGTCGGAAGAAAAGAAAGAAAAGAAAGCGACTGAAGATGCTGAAAAAGCCAAAGTTGAAGAAACGGCCAAAAAAGAGAAAAAGTGACCCCGACGGTTCGGTGTCATCCTGAGCCACGACACGCGTTGGGGCGAAGGATCTATACATTTGATATGCCAGGGAGGATTTGGACCAAAAGATTTGCAAAACAACGCCGTAATATTTTCGCGGCGTTGTTTGTTATTGTTTTGGGATTGTTGATCTGGTCGGGATTTTTATGGTGGCGATTGTTTGTTGCCGAACCGAAATACGCAATAGAGCCAATATCCGGCGAAGAGTCGGCTGTTGGAAATTCGTCCACTTCCACTTTGGCGCAAAGACCGATTGACGGATTGATGGTGCCTGCAGAGCAGGCAACCTCCAGTTTGTTCGCGGTGATGATTGATAATTTTCCAGAGTCACGGCCGGCAGCCAATTTGGCGCTGGCGCTGTTGGTTTGGGAAGCGCCGGTAGAGGCTGGATTGACCCGTTTACTCGCAGTGTATTCTTCAAACATGGATTTACAACGCGTGGGGCCGATCCGTAGCGCCAGGCCATATTTTCTTGATTGGGCAAAAGAATTAAACGCGATGTATTTGCATGTTGGCGGTTCTGGTGATGCGCTGAAACAGATTAAAGAAAAAGATATTTTTGATTTGAATGAATTTTATCGCGGTTGGTATTTTTGGCGTGACCGATCCCGGGCCAGGCCGCATAATGTTTATACTTCTTCCGAATTAGTGAAAGATGCTTTTGCTAAAGAGGGCGCGCGCCAAAATTTTGCGCCGATTAATTTGGCTAGTTGGGTTTATCGGCCGGAGAACAGCGAAGCCAAGATTTTTGGCCGATTTGGCAAGGGCTTAAAAATTGATTTTGGCCAGATGAAAGTGGAATGGAAATATAATTGGGAGAAAAAGGTTTATGAAAAATATGAATACGGCGTGTTGCAAAAAGATGAATCCGGAGCGGTGATTGCGGCGAAAAATATGGCTTTGCAAATTACCACCATTGAAATTTTGGATGAGGTTGGCCGCCGGCAAATTAAAACTACTGGCTCGGGCAAGGCCGTAGTTTTGACTTATGGATTGGCCATTGAGGGTGTGTGGCAAAAAAAAGACGCAAGTAGCCGCACGCGTTTTTTCGGGCCTGACACCAAAGAAGTCGTTTTTGATCCGGGCGCTACCTGGATTGAGGTGATTGGTGATACTTACAATTACGAAATCACGCCCGGAAATCAATAATTGTCAATCGTTTTTTTCCACTGTAATCGTTTTTAATTTTTACCTCTGCCTGTAAGAGGTATTTTTTTATTATTTTTGTGATGCCGGCTGATTGCCTCGGGTCAATTTCTAAAAAGAGAGTAATGTCAACCGGTTTTTTCAAGAGAGAAATTTGTTTGAGCAGTTTTTCATACAGTGATAAGCCGGATTTATCAGCTACCAGCGCTGTTTTTGGTTCAAAATGTAGGCCAGGATTTTGGCGATATTGTTTAGTTGTGAGATAGGGGAGATTAGCCGTGATGATTATTTTTTGATTTTTCAAACGCGCCAATCGGCTTACCATCGGCTCAAGTAAATTTCCGCGCAAAAATTTTATTTTTACGCCGTGTTTTTTGGCATTGCGCTTGGCGATAGTCAACGCCTTTTGAGAGATATCAATGGCAAAACATTGTATTTGTTTTGTATTTTTTAGAACGGAAATTGGAACACATCCAGAGCCGGTTCCAACATCTATTAAAACTGTTTTTTTTTGTTTGTTAATTTCAACAAGAATTTTTTCCACCATCAATTCCGTTTCCGGCCGCGGAATCAGGATATTTTTATTCACTTCAAAAGCAAAACCGTAAAATTGTTTATGGCCGACAAGATAGGCAATCGGTTCGCATTTGGCGCGCCGCGTTATCAATTTTTTAAATTGAGAAATTTGTTTTTTAGTCGGCGAAAATTCAGGATGCGCCAGTAAAAATTCTTTTGATTTTTTTATTACAAAAGACAAAAGAACCTCGGAATCCAGAACAGGCGAATCAGATGAGCGCAGTTTTTTTATAGCCCAATTGAGAAGTTGACGCATAATTTATCTGCCTCCGTCTGCTATATTCCTATCAGCCAGGCGAAGCGCCTCAATAATCTCCTCAATATCACCATTCATTATTTTAGGCAGGTTGTGCCAGTTTTGTTTGATGCGATGATCAGTCAGGCGGTCTTGCGGAAAATTGTAAGTGCGAATTTTTTCACTGCGGTCGCCGGTGCCGATTTGCGACAACCGCTGTTCGGATAACTCTTGGCGGCGTTTTTCTTCTTGCATTTGATATAGTCGGCTGCGCAAGACTTGCATGGCTTGGGCGCGATTTTGTTGTTGGCTGCGCTCGTCTTGGCAAGATACCACGAGGCCAGAAGGCAAGTGAGTGATACGGATAGCGCTGTAGGTGGTGTTGACTGATTGTCCCCCGTGCCCGCCGGCAGTGGAGGTTTCAATTTTTAAATCTTTTGGCTCAATTTTTAAATCAACTTCTTCCACTTCAGGCAGAATAGCCACAGTGGCGGTAGAGGTGTGAATGCGGCCGCTTTTTTCCGTTTCCGGCACTCTTTGCACGCGATGCACCCCGCTTTCGTATTTCAGATATTTAAAAACATTTTTTCCAACAATGGAAAAAATGACTTCTTTAAATCCACCAATGCCGATGCGATTGCTGGAAATCAAATGCGTTTTCCAGTTGCGTTTTTCAGCCATCAGAGAATAGAGCCGAAACAATTCAGCTGCAAAAAGAGCTGACTCATCACCGCCTGCTCCGGCGCGTATTTCCACAATCACATCTTTTTTGTCCAAAGGATCTTGCGGATTAAGCATTTCGTCCAGCTCATTGGTCAATTTTGTTTTTTTGGCGGCCAAGGTTTCTATTTCCACGCTCGCTGTTTTAATCATTTCTTCGTCGGTCTCATCTTTTAGTATTTTTTTTGTATCTTCCATTTCATTGTCAATTTTTTCCAATTCATCAGCTCGGTCAATCGCTTCTTTCAGCTCATTGAATTCACGCGACTTTTTTTTGAATTTTACAGCATCATTAATAATCGCCGGATTTTGCAGTTCGGTGTTCAATTCATTATATTTTTGTCTGATTATTTGAATATCCATATCTATTAAAAAACAATCCTAATCATGGATTGCTTTTTATTTATTAAAATAATTACGCTTCCGAGCCCTTTGGTTCCGCTTTTTTCTTGGCGTTACGGATGGCTCTTTTTACTTTTTTTCCCTTGCTCTTTTTGGCCGCATCTTCTTTTTTTGCCGCCTTTTCACGGAATTTTTCCACGCGGCGAGCAGTATCCACGAATTTTTGTTTGCCGGTATAAAAAGGATGGCACTTGCTACAAAGCTCCACGCGGATTTCTTCCATGGTAGAGCCGACAGTAAAAGTGTTACCGCAGGCGCAGGTAACTTTCGCTTCTTTAAAATAGGTTGGATGCAGGTCTTTTTTCATATTTTATATGGTATCACAGGGCTTAAATTTTGGCAAGGGGGTAATCAAAACCCCCCGCTTGCGCGGAGGGTTTTATTCACACCTGATTAGAATCTTCGGCGTGACGGGCCGAAAGATTTTCGGCGTTTGGAATTGCAATCTCGGCAATAGACAGGGCGATCAGCGCTTGGTTGGAAAGGCAATTCTGTGATTGCCACTCCGCATTCGGCGCATTTCAGACCCATGCTTGTAACATCAAACATCTGTCTTGGAGGACGAGGCGCAAAAGAGTCGTTATATGACATAAAGCACTTCTTGATCCCGTATGTAGAAGCCACGGGACACTAATTTTTCTCACCGACTTCAGGTGAGGGTAAAACACTAAGCTTTGGACTAACCTCGGCCTCATTTTTACCTTTGTGTAAAGTACGACCTTACCGCAAAGGGTAATTAACTTTAACTAATTGTATTATAGCAGGATAGTGGAATTTTGTCAAGGATTTGCCCATTTAATTGTATTCTATATAGAGTGTAATAAGAATTCCCTGATGTTTTTTTGGCCGATTCCTTTATATTCACTTTTATCCGGAAGTTCATCCATAGAGACTACTATTTTAGGATAATTATCGCGAACAGCCAGCAGATTGCCAAACTCTCGTTCCTTGTTTTCTTCAGTAACCAAATAGGCCACTTGGACATATAGTCGTTGTCCGGCTTTTTCACAAACAAAATCAATCTCCAGTCCGCCTTCCTGTTGCCCCACGGTTACGGCATATCCAGCTGTCAGAAGATGCAAAAAAACTAAATTTTCCAATACTTTATTAATATCCGGTTGATGATAACCTACCAGCGCGTGGCGCAGACCCAAGTCGCCAAAATAATATTTTTCGTTAATTTCAAATATTTTTTTACCTTGCACATCAGAGCGCCGCACTTGAAAAATAAAAAAGGCCTGGCCCAAAAAAGCAAGATAATTCAAAACCACATTGGGCGATATTTTGATTTTTTGTGATTTTAAAAAGTCGCTGATTTTTTTGGCTGACACCAAACTGCCCACATTGTCAGCCAAATACTCCACCAGCCGCTCCAAAAAGGCCAGATTGCGGATTTTATGCGCGGATACGACATCTTTAAATAAAATTGTATTGTAGACATTGCGCAGATAATCATAAATTATTGCGTCTTCTTTGATTAAGTGCATCAAATAGGGCAAGCCGCCATATTTTATGTATTGGATAAATGATTCATGATTTTCTTTTAATTTATGGAATTCTAAAAATTCGGCGTAAGACAAGCTAAATACCGGAATTTCCACAGCTCGACCGCTAAGGTAGGTAGCTAATTCGCCGGAAAGAAAATAGGCGTTACTGCCGGTGCAATATAAATCATAACCGCCTTTGGCTTGTAAACCGCGCAAGGCCTTTTCAAATTTTTCTATTTCCTGTATCTCATCAATGAAAATGTAATGCTTGCCGGTTTGGCCGCGGGTCTTTTGTTTAATATATGCGAGCAAGTCCTGATAATTTTTTATTTTATCAAATTCATTTAATTCTTTATTGATATAAAGAATGTTGGGATTTTTGTGAAGCCCTTTGATGATATCCATAATCTGGAATAGGAGATAGCTTTTGCCAACCCGTCTTTGACCTATGATAATCTTAATAATCTCTTTATCAATAAAAGGTTTGATTCGTTCTAGGTAGATTTTCCGTGGAATATATGTTTTAATCATACTTAAAACTTTTAGATTTTTAGCTTATATTTTAAGTATACCACAAAGGCAAATTTTTGTCAACGCTCATCCCCATCTCCGCTGATTTTTCCACTTTCCAATCGGCTCAATAGTTTTTTCAAATTGGTGTCGGCAATGTCATCCAAAGACAGGCCAAATTCCGTGGCGAGTTGCGTCAAATACCACAGCACATCGCCAAGTTCTTTTTTAAGTGAGTTCTTGGTCGCCTCATCCACCAGGCCATTTTTATCTCGCAGAATTTTTTTAACCTTTTCCGCCACCTCGCCTGTTTCACCTGCCAAGCCCAAGGTCGGGTATATAAAATTATGGCCTTTGTCTTTATACAGAGCTGTTCGTTGAGATAATTTTTGATAGTTGTTGAAATTCATATTACTTGATTATATCAAATAATAGATAATGGGCAAGTTTTTAAGTTTTGTCTTTTTGGGTATCTCTAATTGACAAGGTTATGGTATTATGATAATCTTGATATGTATCAATTCGTATCAGCAACCAAAAGGAGGTATTTGATGGCGAAGTACGAAGGAACATACCAAGGCAGCAGTTATACACTATCCAATGCTCTGGCTGCGCTGATCCGTTTGACTGCCGGACTTTCCAAGGAGGAACAAATTAACCTGGGAGGAATTTTGGGCACCGGTTGGAACTATGCTTGGCAGGATCTTCAAAAATCAGGTCAGTTTACCACGCTAGCTGTTGTTCCATTTTCACAGCTCTTCGGGTTTGGAGGTGTCGGAGTTGAAGGCCATGACGGCGAGGTTCATGTAGTGCAATGGCATGAATTGGTTTGTGTGTTCTTGAAAGGTCGTGTTCATCTGAATGAAGGGCCGCAGCAGGAGTGTAATGATCGTGTGCGACTAATGATGGAACTCTTTCGCGCTCTCAGTGTTGGAAGGATCATTGTCACTAATGCCTCCGGCGCATATCACTCTGATTTTCAGATTGGCGATGTGATGATAGCCAGAGAGTTCTTTGATCTTTTCAACCAAACTGTTCCATTCTACTCTTCGGAGTCGGGAGATGATAGCCCCTTTTTCTACGCGGATGATGGTATTGATCCAAATATGATTGAAGTGGTTCAAAAGGTGGCTGTTAATGTTGAAGGGCTCACACTGCGCGTTGGTTCCTATGTTTGGAGTCACGGATCATATTTGGGAGGCCGATTCAACACTAAAATCGCGCGTTTTCTTGGGTTGGATGCCGTTGGTATGAGTGGATGGAATGAGATAGCGCTGATCTCTAAGTTCGGGCAGGCTGCGATACTCCTCTGCTTCATCACTGACATAGCTGGTGAGCGCAGTACTCACATGGATCATATCCAACGCGGTCATGAGGCATCTTCCAAGCTCGGGCGATTGCTGAATGGTATCGTCAAGGAGTACTCCACTTTGTCGTGATTTCATAACATTGCGCAGAGTAAAAAAGCGCAAGCAGGACTAATTTAGGGATAGTGGGTTACGAAACGACGGGTCAACTCAATGGCCTGTCTTTTTTTATTCCTGTCCAGGGCGGAGGTCGCTTGACATAATCAGGTCAATGTGGTATAAAATATAGTCGGTTTAGGGCAGGTGTCCTTAACCACTAAAACGCGCATAAAGGAGGATTATTATGTTGCGCTTCGTTTTGACACTTTGGGTATTGGTTCTTTTCACTGGCGCTTGCGCTCACATCAGCGGCACTGGTGCGAAAACTGTTCCCGCGTCAGCGCCAGAACCGCCGATCAAAGGTTGCTGGAGGTTTAACGGAGAGATCTATGTTTTATGTGGTCAAAATTCCATTGACTGTAAATGTCAATAGTGGAGGAACCAACCGCGTTCGTGATTGTGAAGAGCAATCCGGACGCGTTTTTTTATTATCTTGACATTTTTTACCCTTTATCATATACTAATATCACTTAATTAACCACTATCCTTTCCAGTCAAATTCTTTGGCTCCTCGGCCCCGCGTGTCTGGTCCGCCCAAAGAATGGAAAGGTGGCCGCCCCCGCGATTTAATCGGGGGCTTAAAAGGAGAAAACATCTATGTCAAAAATTCCCGATGTCCTTGAATTGCTCAAGGCCGGCGCCCACTTTGGGCACAAGATTTCCAAATGGCACCCTAAAATGGCGCCTTTTATATTCACCGAACGCAATCAGGTGCATATTATCAATTTGGAAGAAACGCAAAAAAAATTGCAGGAGGCCTTGAATTTTTTGCGCCAATCAGCCGCGCAGAATAAAATCATTTTGTTTGTCGGCACCAAAGATCAGGCGCAAGAAATTATTACCCGTCACGCTAAAGACGCCGGCGTGCCTTTTGTTACTAATCGCTGGCTTGGCGGACTGCTTACCAATTTTAACGAAATTCACTCTTTGATTAAAAAATTTCGCCGTTTGAAAACAGAGCGCGACACCGGCGAATTGGGCAAGTACACCAAAAAAGAGCAAATTCGCATTGGCAAAGAAAATCGTTGGATCGCCGTCCTGATGTGATTTTCATTGTTGATTTGAAAAAAGAAAAAACCGCGTTGAATGAGGCCTTGCTTTGCAAAACGAAAATCGTGGCGCTCTGCGACACCAATGTGAATCCTGATAAAATTGATTATCCTATTCCGTCCAATGATGACGCGATAAAAACCATTGAACTTATTACCGGTCTCGCGGCTGAAGCTGTGAAAGAAGGCAAGAGCCAGGCCGCTTCTGTTGCGGCCGCGCCAGCAGTGTCTGTTCCGGTTTAAATTATTTAAAATAGCGCATATATGCCAATAGATACCCAATCCATTCTTAAAGTGAGGGAAATGACTGGAGCCGGTATGGTTGATGTGAAAGCCGCGTTGGAACAAGCCGGCGGAGACATTGAAAAAGCAGTGGAAATCTTGCGCAAAAACGGCACGATCAAAGCCGCGTCCAAAAGCGAGCGACAGACCAAAGAAGGTTTGATTCATTCCTACATTCATTCCAGCGGCAAAGTCGGGGCGTTGATTGAAGTGCAATGCGAAACGGATTTTGTGGCGCGCAATCAGGCCTTTCAGAATTTGGTTCATGATTTGGCTATGCAAGTGGTGGCGGGCAATCCTTTATATTTGTCCTCCGCGGAAATTCCGGCAATTGATGTGGAAAAGGAAAAATTATTGCAAAAAGAAATTTTAAAAGCCGAGGGCAAGCCCGAAGCCATGATTGAAAAGATTCTTGAAGGCAAAATGCAGAAATTTTACAGCGATGTCTGCCTGTTGAATCAAGTTTTTATTA
>JACROI010000047.1 GCA_016214465.1 Candidatus Magasanikiibacteriota bacterium | reverse complement strand
CAATAACCTTTGCAATGGCACACTCATCTGCGACACGAGCGCAATACCGTGCCAATGTGTTGTTGACACAGACACCATCATCACCTGCAACACCGCCTCTGACACTGCCTGTCTCAAAAACACCTGCCAGCCGGCAAGCGGCAAGTGCGAGATGAAGACGGTGAATGAAGGCGGAGCGTGCGATGACAACAACGCCTGCACCAGTGGAGACATCTGCTTCAACGGCGTCTGCGTTGGCCAGAGCGTCAAGTGCGATGACAGCAATGTCTGCACTAACGACTCGTGCGACCCGGCAACTGGTTGCCTGTTCGCGCCAAACAGCGCGGACTGCGCCAGCGACTTCAACGAGTGCACGGACGATGTCTGTCAAAACAGCCAGTGCGTTCATCTGCCAATAGACGGCACGGACTGCGATGACAGCTCGGTGTGCACGCTCGTTGACGCTTGCGACAATGGCAAATGCGTTGGCACAGCCCCCATGGACTGCGACGACGGCGTTGAATGCACGCTGGACATCTGTAACAAAACAATCGGGTGCCAACACAGTAAGCCGCCAATGAACGGCAAGGCCTGCAATCTTGCCAATGACCCAGACCCGTGCACCGTGAATGACACCTGCCAGAGCGGCGTCTGCCAACCCGGCACGCAAACCTGCGAGTGCTACACAACCGCCGACTGCGCCGGCAAGGAAGACGGCGACTTGTGCAATGGCACACTGGTGTGTAACACATCAGTAATGCCGCACAAGTGCATACTCGACGCCACTACCGTCATCACCTGCCCCACCACCGCGGACACTGTCTGCCTCAAAAACACCTGCCAGTCAACAACCGGCAAGTGCGAGATGAAGGCGGTGAATGAGGGCGGCGAGTGCCAAACAGGGCAATGCATCGCGTCAGCAACTTGCCAAAGCGGACAATGCGCAGTCGTGAATAAACCCGACGGCGCAGAGTGCAATGACGGCAAGAGCTGCAATATGGACTCCTGCCAAAGTGGCGTCTGCGCAAGCGCGCCATTCGCGTCTGCCAATTTTGACACCGGAGTGCTAGACGCGGGATGGCAAATTACTAGTTTTGCCACTCCCTACAAAATCAACGGCTCACAGGGGTATGCTTCACCTCCTAACTCTCTGGTGTTTACCGGTAATGGAATAGACGCGTGGGCGATACTATCTTCACCCACCTTCTCTTTACCATCAGGACACACCGCCGCTCTCACATTCGATTTCACCACTGGCCCGGGCGGGACACAGAGTTTCGCCGTTCAAATCCATACAGCATCCGGCGCTGTCACCCTGCTGGAAAAATCAAACGCTTATCTCCTGCCATGGGCTCACTACCTGCTACCTCTCAATAACTACGATGGGGACATCTGGCTTTCCTTCCACTTCACCGGCTCTTACATCTTTGAAGCCATAGACAGCATCAGTGTTGGCTGTCCATAGTCCTTCCACAACCAACCAATCCTAACGGGAACCTTTCTAGGTTCCCTCTTTTTTATCTCGCAAATCATGTTAACTGGCTATTTTTTTAATTTTTCCTCCAATTCTCGTATTACATCTTCAAAACCGCTATTATTTGGGTATTGCTTCAAAAGATCCTTGTATCCAGCCAATGATTCTTCATAACGACCGATAGCGCGCAAATATGAAAATTTCTCTAGAAAAAGCTGTGAATTACCACTAGTTGCTTTAAGTCCATCATCGTAAATTTTAATAATTTCATCCTGATTTTTTTTCATTTTAAATCTATATAACTCGGCCAGATAAGTATAGCCCTCCGCATAAGTCGGAGCAGTGGCAATAGCGCTCTTATAATACTTTTCGGCCATTTCAAATTTTCCCATACTGTTGGCAACCGAGCCGGCGCTCCAATAAAAAATAACATTTTGGCCGCCAAACTGATTAATCCCTTGCTGATATATTTTTAAAGCTTGCTGCAAAAAATAATCATCCTTAGTCGCGTCGCCCAATCCTTTCCAAGATAAACCCAAAGATACTAATGTGGCTGGATCTTGACCATTCACCTCTTCGTTCTTTTTTATTTTTTCTTTAAGTTCCGCGTATTGCCCCAGCCATTCTTTGTTATCGCCCAATTTTAATAAAATCTGTTGCTCCATTCTTCGTGAAGAATTAATCAATTGATAAACTATAAAACCGGCCACTACGACTATTATAATAGCGCAGACAATTTTCCAATTTCTCGCTGTTAAATACTTCATAAATTTACTATTTATTTTTCTAATAATTTATATTGTTTAATAAATTTTTCCGCCTCGATTTTAAGAGGCGGGAAAAGGCCTACTGCCTGGCGCGTTGTTTCCAAAGCCGCTTTTTTATCGCCCGATTCCGCATAAACAGTAGCCAATTTAATCAGCCAATTGATGTTTTCCGGGTTGGTCTCAATCATTTTTGTGTATTCCTCTATCAGCTTGGGGTAATTCTTCTCTAATGCGTAAAGGTCTAAAACATAAGACTTTTGATCAACTGTTAAACCATACCCTAATTCAATGGCTTTTTCAATATCCCTGAGCCCTTGAGCACGATTGCCACTGGCCACATTGGCCAAACCTAAAAACCAATGTGGTGTACTGATGTCCGGCACCACATCTATTGCTTTTTGCGCAAAATCAATGGCTTTGACAAAATCCCGTTTCAAGAGATAAAGCCGAACTGACAAAAATAAAACTTCTTGTTTTTGCGGAGCGATGACCAAAGCGCGCGAAAAAGATTCTTCCGCTTTAATATAATATTTTTCATCAATCTTTTCTCCCAACACCAAATAGGTCTGTCCCGCCCAAACCGGAAAAGCCAAATTATCTGGATATTTTTTTGATTCATCATCAAGCGTCTTGGCAATTAGCAGGGCGGCATTTTCTATTTTAATATCTTTAGAAATCGCGCCGGCCTTGTCAAACTTCGTCAATTGTTCCGCCAAAAAAATCGCATTTTCTGAAAAAAAAGGTGCTGTCATGACCAAAGTTTTTTGAACGGCGACCGACCAATCATCAATGTTTGAAGCAAGCTCGGCTCTACGCATAAAATATGAAGAGCGCAATGGAATAAAATTAAAACGGTAAAAAGAAAAAATGAAAATAATAAATAAAACCACCTTGGACGCGCCAAAATAATTATTCTTGTTTTCCGTCGCTTTGCCAATAACAATTGGTGGCGATTGCGAAGAAATAAACGCCAACAATAAAAACCACAAAATAAGACCATTGGTGGTTTCAAATAAAAATAAATCGGCGATAAAATAGGCAACAATGGTGGCAAATAAAATGAAATTTTTTCCTCGCAACAAATAATATCCGGCAAAAAATAAAATTGCCAAATACCCTATTATCCCGAATACTCCGCTCGTTACCCCAATCTCCAACAGCCAATTATGCGGCTTATCCCAAACGGTTTCACTAAAACCGTACTTTAAAAATAGCGGATTATAATATTTATCAAACACAACTCCGTAATTGCCCCAACCCCAACCTTGAAACGGCCGCTCTTTAATTCCTTGCCAAGCGCTTTGCCAAGCCAATATACGAGTGCGAGCTGTGCCCGAAGAAAGAGAAATATTGGCCAAACTGGAGATTGAAGGAATATTTTTTTGTAAAATCGGCCGATCTTTAAAAATAAAAAAGATAAGGAGCAAAGAACAAAAAATAATTAGGGAAATAGCTGACCAAATCTTGATTTTTTTATTGCGAATAAAAAATAAATAAAGTGTTAGACCAAAGAAAATTCCCATAACTATTCCCAACAACGCGCCGCGATTGCCTGTGTCAATAACCGTATAGAAAAATAAAACGGCCACCATCAAAAATGACCAACGCCATTTATTTTCGTATTTCACAAATAAATATAAAGAAACTCCGACTGCTAGAATCAAATAAGACGCCAGAAAGGCGCGATTGCCAATAAGGCCTCCGCCAGAGATACTGCGCCACGATTCAGGCAAAAGATTGGAAAACAAAGCGGTAAAGGAGGCGAGGACTGCAACTATAACAGCCGTTAAAAAAAACGAATGCGACTTCGCCTTAACTTTTGCGTCAAGACCAGCAAAGGCATTATGTGAACGAAAAAAACTAATCAACAAAAAATAAAACGCGCCGAAATGAATCCAAACAAAAACACCATTGGCCCGCGCCTGATTACCCCAAAAACTGTTAGATGGATTGGCGCCAATAAGAGAGGTGAGGGTGATAATAGCAAGAAAGGTGAGGATTGACCAATCAAGGAAATTAAGATCGGCCAGATCCAGGAATCTGTCATTGCGAGTAAGCGAAACGACCGAAGCAATCCCGTTGTTATCATTGGAATGAACGAGATTGCTTCGCTTCGCTCGCAATGACACTTTTTGAATCACCAAAAAAAACACTAGCACCTCCACAATAATCTGAAAAATAACTGTCTTGCCGAAATGCCAAGGAAAGAAGATGAATGATATAAAGACCAATGGTAACAGCATTATTAGATAGAGACCATATTTCAGGATTGAATTGTGCTTAATTGAAAACATAAAATCAAATTTATTTTATCAAATTTCTTGCCAAAAATCAACAACCCCTCGTTTTTAGTACGAGAGGTTGTTGGGCGATAGTTTTAAGCTACTATCAAACAGAGTTCATTAATAGGTGAGGGTCTTTTGCGCGAGCGGAAGTTGACGATCATTACCAACGATAGTCGTTGACCCAGACACGCCATCACCCCAAAGAATACCATAACGAGTAGCGCCAGTACCGGAGGCGGCCATAGAAACATGACTGTTCGGAATAGTAACAGACAATGACTTGGTGCTAACCGCGTCAGTAGTATCCAAGGTGACAAAGAAGGTCTTGGAGGCGCCGGATGAGATAGCGACATCGGTCATATTAGCATCAACAAAATTAGTATTACCCATTACCTTAGCAATGGTCGCGCCGGTGACGAAGGTTGTTGTGCCTAAAGAGGCAGTAGACAACGAATCCTTGTAAATAGTCAAGACGCGATCAGCTGTATTGGAGATAGTAGTGGATATACTGAAGTTAACAGCATAAACCGTGGCAGAATAACCGCCGGCATTGGCCATGTTCGTAATTGTGAACTTAGCAATGGTCTGCGCGGCATTGGGCGAAGAAGCTCCAGACGGCGTATCGCCTGCCCAAGCAATGGCGAGTTTAGCACGATAAAGCACAAACTCACTAGCGCGGACTTGGCCTGCAACAGCAGCCACTTGAGCAGTGGTGCTATTGGCTTCAAGAGTCAAAGGAGTGGTAGTACCGGCAGCGTCAGTAGTAGCTGTAAAGTTGCCTACAGCTATTACACTGGTCGCGCCTGATTGCGCGCCAGTTGCCGTAATCGGAAGTTGAACTCCGGAAGTTGCGCCATCATAATCAGGTACCAAAGCCAGTTGGAAGGCCTTGCCAGTAGCGGTAATGCCGAGATCCTGATAAGTGGAAAGATCAGCTTTAACAGTAATTACCTTAGATTGATTGGCTGGTATAACATAATTGAAGCCGCTGAATTTGGCGCCGGCATAAGTCGTGGTGGACAAAGTATTGCTGGTTTGAGCGGAATTAAAGGCATTTATAGCGCTACCGATTTGAACACCCGCTTCATCATACAACCTGATATTCTGCAATGTACCGGTAGCTCCACTCATAACAGCATTGCTCAACACCAATTCTGTAATGTTGATATTTTCTGAAGGATCAGCAGTTAACTTGAACTTAGCCAAGGTCTGATCAACAGCACCCATAAGCAAGTTGGTGGGCAACGGTGTGTCAGAATCAATAGCCACAGTCAAAGCACCGGCCGAAGCAATATAGGTGTTCTGTAATTCAACATCAGTTGTATAACTGGCAGCAGTACCGGTAAGCTTACCGCTCGCTGTGACAGAGTCAAAATTGAGAATCGGAGTAGCGGCGGTTTGATTCTGATCTTTAATATCAGCCACCACATCAACCACATATTGTTCTCCAGCTTTGATAGTTAAGGCAGGAGAAATGCTAAAGGTGTGGCTTTGAGCTGTAGTAGATCCAAGAGCCGGGCTTGATACTGTCGCGCCCAATTGAGTGGTATTGTGCATCAACTTAATGTTCTGCAAATACTTTTGAGCATAGTAAGTGGTGCTGTAGTCAACTACAGCAATCTGTGACACTTCAGCATCTTCACCAGCTCCGCCATTAATCACAAAAGAACCAATCTTCACATTAGCGCCGTTAACTGTACCGGTTGGGTTGGTTGAAATCTTATTACCAAATGACGCATTTTTAGACACTGATAAGGTGCCGGCGGCAATGGTTAAGGTGCGGCCAACCAATGCGGAAACAGTCGGCGCGTTTAATGAAGTTAAGCCCTGGGCCGTGCCGGTGGTAATATCGGCATGAACGGTCTGGGCGGCGGAAGAAGTGCCGGTAATATCAGCCTTAATAGTTAAGACTGAAGTCGTGCCAGCGCGCACGATCCAGGTAGAGCCAAAGGTCGGCGCCCAAGTGGTGCCATCGCAAGCTAAAGAAGCGCTGGTGGTGCCAATCTGGGTGCCATCGGCTAATACTTTAAGATTCACCAAAGTTTTGCCAGATGAACTGTTGGTACAAGTGACTGTTACAGTAGAAATCTTCACATCTTCGCCATTGGCCTTGACATTGAACTTGGAGAGTAAAACACCAGTGGTGGAAGAAGCAATGTTGCCGGTTGGAGAATCAACAGCCACCGACATTGATAAGGTGCCGGATTGAATGGTGTAATCAACGCCAGGGGTCACTACGGCAAAACTGTCCAAACCATTGTGCTTTAAGAACACGCCATAACCCTTGTCATAAATGACCAGGTCGCCGGCGTTCTGAAGAGTGGCGCGGAAGGTGCGAGTGGAACCAGAAACAATGTCAGCTTTCAAACTTAAGGTCTTGACTGTGCCTTTGGTAAAGGTATAAGGAGTGGCTGGCTTAATGGTGACGGTCTTATCAGATGTCATGTCAACCACGGTCGCGCCTATCATAGTGCCGCCATCATACAAGGCAAAGTTCTTTAAGTCAGCCAGATTGAACGAGCCAATCATGGTGAACTTAATACTGCGCAATTCCACGTCCTGGCTCTGGGTAGTGGCGGTAAAACGCCAGATTTCATAACCCAGCTGGCCAGGATCAACATTGCTGGCGGAAGTCGGGGATACGCTAGCCAAAGCAAATTGACCTAAATCAGTCACAGTGGCTCCTGTCATAATGTTGCTCGCAATCGGGAAACTGCCGGTGACAGCGGCGCCATCGGTGACAATGTCACCCAAAGCGGCCACATTGAAGCCAATCGTAATACCAGCGGTAGCGCTGTTCTTAAGGTCAAATTTCACAGTAACGGCTTTGGTGGTGCCTTTGGAAACAGTGAATAAACCACTGCTGTTGTTAAAGGTGAATACCTTAGTAGCAATTGACGGAGAAGCTGCTAATTGCGTATCGCCATCATAGAGATACATATTAACCACGTCAGTATCGGCGGAAATGCCGGTGCGTGTTAACTTGACGGTCTTCACTTTAACATCGCCATCGGCGGCCGCTGTGAAGTTCAGCTTTAAGGCAGGAACTAAGGCCTGAGCGCCATCAGTTGTATTGGTAGTATCAGACACAATTGTCGCAGCAACCGGCGAATCCGCGGCTAAACTCACTATCAAACCAGAGCCAGCTACAACAGTGGTTCCGCCTCCAACAACAACGGCTGAGCCTGTTCCAGCCACGGTTTTCAACGCGGCATCGGCAGCCATGTCAGCGCCAGCTGTGTAACCATCCAAATTGGCGGCGACTACCGCGTATTTGGTCTGGAAACCATTGGCAGCCAACACATCAGCAGACACTTTTTGTTTGCTGTTGGCAGCGTTCACATAGAAATAATCAGAGCCGACCTTCACCAACGCGCCAACCGGATAGGAGGCGGTGTTGACGGAAGATCCGACTTTATAGACATAGGGGAAAATGCTTGGGTCAACATCATGAACTTTTTTGGCCCAATCATTGCCAAACAATGATTTGGCAATCGCTTCTGTTTCAACCCAGCGGATTGAGCCGCCCGGTTCAACAGCATATACTTTTGGATCGGTCTGAATCTTCACCAATTGGGTGCCGGCTTTGTAAGCAACAGTGCCTCCAATGGTGATATTGCCCATTTGGGCATCTGGAATTTTCTTCACTACGGTCCAATCTTTGTACCAAGAGAAGAAAACTTTATCGGTTGGGAAAGTATAACGTTTGCCATCAGCGGAATAGTAAAACACATTCTTGGTGGAAGTGCCCTGAATCACATCACCGGCAACCAAAGCCACGTCGGCCTTGACCACCAATGGAGCAACCAAAGCGGCGAAACCAATTGACCAAAGAATCGTGGTGAACACTACGCTCACAGTCAACGCTTTCTTTCCGATTTTTAATACATCGGTCATAAATAATTTAATTTTTGCGAATCGTGACCCGATTAAATTCGGATTTTAGACCCGCTATTTAATTTTTAAGCAACTTCCCTCTGGTTTCCCAGAGTCGACCTTTGGTCTGTTGCCACTCGCCCCCTCCGGCAAGGATTTTTATTAATTTATTTTTTAATTTCAATACTGCTCGTAGTGCCACTTGTCGGTTTAACTGCCGGCGCAATGATTACAGAACTGGTAGCACTTTTTATTTCTACTGTTGGCAAAGTACTTGTTGCAATTTCCTGCATTGGCGCTTTTAAAATCACTGCCGCGTCAGCTTTTACTTCAGCAACTTGCGTCAAAGCAGTGCCTTCTCTTAATTTGTCCATTGCTCCATTAAAATTATCTTTGGCCAATTCATCTTTGGCCTGATTTAAGGCCTCTTTAGCCACGCCCGCGCTTTGTTTAGCCGGCGCCATTAAAGTGGCGGCATCTTGCTGTTCTTTTCTGGTGGTAGGCACGCCTGCTGGAGTAGATGTAACAATAGTGTTAATTTGCGTTTCAACTTGGTTGACTTTCACTTCCAATGCCTTTAACTTGCTGTCAACAGCGTCTTTAACTTCTTGCGCTGGCATTGTCGCTCCATCGGCCTGATGTTTTTCAACCATCACTTCAACTGCTTTCACGCCTGTTTCAACTGTTGTGGCTGTGGCTTGCTTGACTTGTTCTTGCACGGACAAAGTACCTGTCAAAGGAGTTGGTTCTGTTTTTACGTCAACTTTCAAATCCTCTTTTGTTTGCTCTAATGATTTTTGAATTTCAGTTGTTTTTTGCTCCACCACTTTGGCCACCTCCACGGCCTGATTGGCAGAAACGCCGGATTGCTGTGACGCGTTATTTTTCATCGCGTCCAAATTTCCCTTCACCTGTTCCAAATCCTTTTTCAAATGCGTTACCGCCTCTTCAACTTTTATTTTCTTGTCTTTTTTGGACAGATTGCTTTTAACTATTTTTTTCACTTCTTCGGCGCGGCGGCCGGCAAACTCGGCGCGCAATTTTGTTTCTTGCGGTTTGGAAGCTAAAGTTGTCTGAACATTTTCAGTAGCCAATTTCACCGAATACATCGCGTCGCCCGGCAAACTATCATAAGAAGCGCTCACTGTGGTCACCCAACCGCCGGTTACCAAACTAATCACCAAAATCATCACAGCCGCCGGCTTCATCACATAGGACACGGCCTGGCGCGGCATAAAAACATTTAAAAAATTCCAAACTTGAACAAATTGAAAAGATGGCGCTGCGATTTTGACCGGCGCTAAAGTGTTTTTAATTTGCATGAGTAAAACCTCCCGATTGCCTTTCAGCCATTCGGAACGCGGAGAACCCACACCTTGCATGGTGCGGAGTGACTTGATTTGATTTTTGAGTTCACTGTTAAACATTTTGATTTTGTCAGAGGTCATCTCCAAACCCCATTTTCGGCTGCAATTTCATAATTTCGGCTACAAATTATTCAGAGCTTCGTCGCCTTATACTACGTATAGGGCTCCTCGCTCTTCATAATTTTCGCTCGAAATTCTGAAATTTCGCTACGAAAGAGGGTTTGGAGATGACCTCTCTATAACTTTTCGCAATGTTTTCAACGCTCTGTGAATCAATACCCTGACATTAATTGATGGCTTGTTTAAAATCGCGGCGATTTCTCCGGCATCCAATTCGTCAATGTAGCGCAGTGTCAGAACTTCGCGATATTCTTCTTTCAATAATCGCAGGCCTTTCATGATATTTTGACTGTCGCTTTTCACTGCCATTTTTTCAACTGTTGCTCCGGCATCGGAAATTTTTTGTAAAAATGTCTCGTCAAGATTTATTTCGTGAGTGGATTTTTTTCTGTAAAAATCAATCACCAGATTACGCGCTATTTTGTAAAGCAGTCCGCCAAACTTTTCAATTTCTTTGTTTTTATTCACATACTCCCATGCCTTAAGAAAAACTTCGGCCGTCAAATCTTCAGCATCCAATGACGATGAAACCTTGAAGTAAATGAAACGATAAATTTTTGGCGCGTACAAATCATAAAGCTGACCGTAGATCTCCGGTTCATGTTTGGTTTTCAACTGATACAGTAACCATTTTTCCTTTAAATGATCTGACATTTATATAGACGAAATTAAAAAGAAAATGTTACACCCCTGTGTCCGGCGGCCGGCCCCTGGTTTAGCAACATTTTCCCTTATTTTAGCTTAACTTTTGTAGCATAGTTATTGGAGAGAAGTATAGCAGAAATAGGTGAAAATGGCAAGTTTTCTACAACAGTGGTGCGTATATTGCTTTTTTTGCTGCAGACTGTCGCCGCGACTGCAAAAAGCAATATATGCACCACTTAACATACTCGCCATGTCTGAGTCAAAAAAATACACACCGAGCATGCCGTTGCGGTATTTGTCTACACTATACTATACAAATTACTTATCCACAGGTGATAAAAAATCTTATCTAAAACTGGCCAACTGTGGATAAATTTGTATAGATTATACTATACAAATTTCTAACGAAATTTTAAAAGTATTGCCACTAAGAAGTATTGACACATTTAAATACGCGTGTTAATCTGAATTTGTATACACTAGTCTATACAAATATGTCTGATATCATCCGTTTAAGCATTTCCGAAGCCAGCCGTCTTTTTGGCGTTAATTCCCAAACAATCCGTCGCGCTATCAGACAGCAAGAAATCGCTTACTCTGTTGTTCGCAATCGTTATCAACTAAACTTTGAAAGCGTTCTCAAGTGGTCGCAACGCCGCACCACCATCCAACATAAATTGGCAAAAAACGGCATAGGTCAATATGTGGATAAGTGGAAAATTAAAAATCCTCTGTACAGCCCCAATCCAAAAGTTATCCACACCCCTACAACGCCATCCAAACAAACCTAACGGGGTATGCCTATATCTTTTTTTTGCTGCGGACTTCGCCGCGACTGCAAAAAAGATATAGGCATACCACTTTTATTCATCTGTCTTTTCTGATAATATAATGATGTATGCAAGCAGAAGACAAAAACATAAAACCATTGGAGGGAGAAGTGATAAAGATTGAACAATCCCCAACCTCGGCTGTAAAGCCGGGTATTTTTATTAACACTTTGAATCTCGTAATGTCACCTGCTAAAAAAATTACCAAACCACTGCATCGTCACTATCATCGTAAATATCATGGCAAATACAAACATGCTAAAAAAATATTTATTTTAGACATGGCTTTGGTGGCAGTTGCCGTTGCTCTTTTGGCCGCCAGTTTGTATTTCTTTTTTATCAAACCCCAAGAAAATTATTTAAACATTTCTCTTAAGCAAAATCAACAGATTAAAATTGGAGAAACGCAAAATTTCACATTTCAACTTACCAATCTTACAGACCGGCCGCTTTCTGAAATTTCTATTAAATTTGAATTTCCCGCGTCGTTTGTTATAAAAAACTCTCCGCCAAAATTCAACCCTGAAACAAAAACTTTGACAACTGATTTATTATCAGAAAAACAAACTCTGGACTTTTCTTTCCAAGGCGTGGCATTTGGAGCTGTAAATGAAACTCAAAAAATTATTATTCGCGCCCAATTTAGAGAAACCAAAAAACAAACCTTGGCGGAACAAATCGCCACTGTTGATTTGAATCTGTCCGAACCGGCCATTACTGTCGGTTGGGAAGCGCCGGAGAAAATTGTTGTTGGACAAAATTTCAACCTGACTGTCAATTACAAAAATAATACTTTAACAAAAATTGAACAAGTTGCGCTGACGCCAACATTGCCCAATGATTTGGCTATTGTGTCCAACAACGCAGTATTAAAAGATCGTTTCTGGATGTTAGAAAATCTAGAACCAAATCAATCTGGCCAAATTCAACTGATTGGATTTTTGCGCTCCAAACCAACTTCCAATAATACGGCTTTGACTTTGCAAGCATTTTTAATCAATGGCGAAAAAAAATATCAGCAAACATCATTAATAAAATATCTAACTGTGTCTGATAATGGCTTGAATTTATCCGCAAATCTGGCCAACGATAAGAATTATTTAAAACCTGGCGAGGATGCGACTTTGAAAATTTATTATCAAAATAAAACCGGCCAAACACTGAAAAATATCAATTTTAATTTAAATTTACCAACAGGCCTGCCTGCCGGCATGCAAGGCCTGACAGCTGATCCGACACAATTAACTAAAAAAGAAATCGCGCTTGAAGAAAACGGCACGGTAGAATTTATCATAAAATTGTCTGAAAACTTTGACGCAGGCGACATCACAGCCGCCGGACTGTCTCTGCGTCCTTTTGTTTCTTTTTATCTGGCAGATAAACCGATTGAACTCTTGCGTTCTTTTGCCACGACATTGAATATAAAAATAGCGAGTCAAATAAAACTCCACGCCGAGGCGCGATATTTTACAGCTGAAGGCGACCAGTTGGGTCGCGGGCCATTGCCCCCGAAAGTCGAACAAATTACCAAGTACTGGATCAATTGGTTTGTAACAACAGCTCCAAATTCAATAAAAAATGTAATATTATTAGGGCGCTTGCCTGAAGGCGTGATGTGGACTAATAAAACCAACGTGACTGAAGGCGAACCGATTAAATTTGATCCAGTCACCCGTTCTGTTTCTTGGCAGAGCGAACGCGTTGAAGTCACTCCGGGCGGCCGCTGTCCCTGCGCCGGCGTCGGATTTGAAGTGGCTATCAACCCGACAATTGATGATGTTGGAAAAATTTTGACGCTCTTAAATCAATTATCCATTCAAGCTGTTGACGAAGCGACTGGCGAAGAATTGAATGACTTCTCGCCAAATGTAACTACGGATTTGATAAAAGACGACTTGGCTAAGGGAAAAGGAATGGTGCAATAAAGAGATGGCTGGCGGAGGCAATGTGATTTTCTGAAGCGAGGATATGTTTGAGCCAGACCGAGGCATTCTGCTATGGCTAAGGATGGGGAATGCCGAGGTCGGTGGCCTGAAAGGCCAGGCGAGTTTATCCGAGCGAAGAAAATTACTTGCCGAGCCAGCCAAATTTATGCCTCTTGACAAAGAGGCGTTTTTGTGCTATAATATATGGTTATCATTTAAGCTCAATTTTGCTTAAATTAGACAAAAACCATATGAAAATAGCCATGATCGGACAAAAAGGACTGCCAGCTGTCTGGGGCGGAGTAGAGCGCCATGTGGAAGAATTGGCCATTCGCTTGGTCAAAAACGGCCATCAAGCGACTGTTTATTCCCGCAGTTGGTATTCACAAAAACGCTCTAAATATCAGGGCGTGACTTTGCGTTTTGTTCCATCAATTCACACTAAAAATTTAGACGCCATCACTCACACTTTGTTTTCCACCCTTGACGCTTTGCGCCGCGATTTTGACATTATTCATTACCACGGCGTTGGGCCAGCTTTGCTTTCTTTTATTCCGCGCTTGCTAAAACCGCGCGCTAAAGTGATTGTGACTTTTCACTGCCAAGATCGTTTGCACGGCAAGTGGAGCTTGTTTGCTAAAATAATGTTACGATTGGGTGAATTCGCGGCTTGTAAATTCCCGCATGAAACAATTGTGGTTTCACAAACCTTGCAAAAATATGTTAAAGAAAAATATGATTGCGAGGCGATCTATTTACCAAACGGTATCACCGTGGCTACTGAATCCAACGGCCAAACTTTGAAAAAATTCGGTTTGAAAAAAGACCAATATATTTTGGCTGTCTCGCGCTTGGTTTCTCACAAGTCCATTCATTATTTGATTGAGGCCTGGCGCCAATTAAAGAAAAAACAGCCAACCATGACTCGCGATTTGAAGTTAGCGATTGTCGGCGATGGGTTTTTTACCGACCACTATGTGGAATATCTGCGTGCCATGACTCGCGACTTGCCTAACATTATTTTTACCGGCTGGCAAAAAGGCGCGGAATTGTCTGATTTGTTTTCCGGATCTTTATTTTTCGTTCATCCTTCGCAATCCGAGGGCTTGCCTTTGGTTGTATTGGAAGCAATGAGTTATGAAAAAGCCGTGATTGTTTCAGACATTCCAGAGCACCAAGAAATTATCATTGATAAAAGATTCTTATCTGAACACAATAGCGTGGCTGATTTGACTCGCAAACTTATTTGGATTTTACAAAATCCAGCCATTAGAAAAGTGTCTCAAATTCAAAATCGCCAATTAGTTGAAAAAGAATATAATTGGGATATGATAATGCCTTTGCTTGAGGCCGTCTACCAGAGAGCGATGTGTGAAGATTACCAGAATTTGCCAATGTGTAAAATCAAAAAAATATTGGCGACGGCGTAATTAACGAGATTGCTTCGCTTCGCTCGCAATGACAAAAGAGCCGACCATCGGTCGGCTCTTTTGTCATCTCATCACAGTAGTAAATGTCTCGGTGGAAAGAGAAACAATTTCACCTGTTCCATCATTGTCAACATCGCTCACTGCCACACCAATGCCGGTCTTGCCTTTAGCCGAAGCGCCAAGCCAACTCTTGCCGATTTGTTTGCCTGACATGCTGAAAACTTTTATTTCCGGCTTGCCACTGCCTCGGCCAGCCACAATCTCCGCGATACCATCGCCGTTAATATCTCCGGCCGCGATATTCACTCCGCCTTTAACAGAACCGATGAAAGCAGTCCACTTTTTTAACAACTTGCCTTCTAAAGAATCGCGAGTGGTCGCCGCCACAATTTGAGAACCGGCAACAGCTAAATTAACACCGCCCGCGTAACCTTTGTAGACCCCGTAAAAACCTTGGCCTTTTTGTTTGCCTTGCAGATCAAAAATTCTGATTTCATTGCCGACTGAATGTTGACCCACTACCAAATCCTTAACTCCATCCGCGTCAACATCGCCAACAGCCAAACTCAAATCGCCTTTAAATTTAGAACCAAACGGACTAAAACTCAACCAAAAATTTTCACCATTGTAAATCTCAACGACATTACCGCGCAGGCGCAGAGTTTCAATTTCGCCATCATTGTCCAAATCCCCACGATACAGATATTGCCCGCCTTTGAATTGTTTTTGATAAGCAAAAAATCCATTGCGTAAACTCTGACCTTTGGCGTTAAAAACGCGCGCGAAAGAACCGTTGCGGAAAACCGCGCCTGACAATTCATCCAAAGGCCGCAAAAGAATCAAGCCATCTTGCGGCTGAATGGTAACAGTAGAAACAATCAATCCGTCATTAACGCTTGGATCTTGCGTGCCGCGAATTTTTTCATACTCGCCGCCCAAATCAATGGTTTCCGAAACACTGCCGGAATTTACCAATACCAAACCATCTTTGAAATCCCTGCGCCACAGCCCGCGTTGATTAAAATCACGCGAATTATTTCTCACTAAAAACGCCCGCCCGGCTGGCTCGCCAAGTGAAAAATTATACTCGTCATACCACCAGGTCTGGCCGTGATTTTGATCGCCCAAATCAAAAGAATAAAATCCATCAGCCAAAAGCGCGCTGGTTAAACCATAACGGGTTTTTTGATAATCATCGCGCCCGCCGATGTTCGCGGTGTTAGCGTTAAAAGCACTGAAACTCGGCAGTGCGGCCAAAGTCGGATAAGTGGCGTAATCTCGCATCATTTTGCTCCAACCGCGGGCGTAAGGAAAATTTTCCAACTGCAGGCCGTTTAATTCAGTAAAAATATCGCCATCATTGCCCATTAACAAATACTGCGGTCCGGCCGCGCGAATCTTGCCAAACACCAAGGATATTCCGCGACGATAAGCCGCTTCAATTTCTGATTTTGTTTCAACAGCGCCGTCATTGTCAATATCCAAATTATCACCCACCATATTGGTCAAACTATTCCAAGTATTGTCAAAAAAAATACCGTCCCACAAGCCGCTTCCTAAAACTTTATTCGTTACAAAATTGGAAAAATAATCGCCCCAATTTTGGCCATTGACTTTTGGCGCGACATCTGCATTGACTTTTGGCGCGACATCTGCAATATTAAGCATTTCTGTGCCAGGCCACCAAATAACTTTTTGCCCATCAGGCCGTTTAAGCCACCAGTTTGATTGAATGCCCTGATACAATTCCGCGCGCAAAGGAATATATTGTTTTAATTGCACTGAATCAGAGCGAATTTCTTGACTTGCAATATATGCCAAAATAATTATTTTAGGATTCAGCTCGCGCATTTTCAAAATTTTTTCTTTGTTTTTTACTTGATGCTCCATGTCTAAAATCACTAAATCCCATTTGGCTAATTCCACTGCCTGCTCATCGCTCAATTCCCAGGATAAAAAATAATTGGAGAGTCGCGGAAAAGTTGATTTTATCACAACGGCCTGACCCAAACCAAACGACACAGACAAAGAAACAATTGTTAAAACAATTGTCCAAAATTTAAATTGCCTTAACCAAAATTTGCCATTCAGCATAACAGATTTTGATACACTGCCATAATTTTTCCGTAATATGTCTCCTGATTATTTTCACAACTCACCTGTTTTTGGCCGGCCAAACCCAATGTTCGCGCCAACTCCGCGTTGCTCCACAATAATTTAATTTTTTCCGCCAAATCATTGGCATTGCCCGGATTAAAAAGAAGACCGGATTTTTTGTCGCGCACAATTTCAGGCAGGCCGCCGATATTCGCGGCAATTATCGGTTTGCCATAACTCATGGCTTCTAAAACTGATAAAGGATAATTTTCATACCATTCGGATGGTGCAACCACAGCGCGCGCTCCGGAGATTTCTTGTGTCAATTCTTCACCAGATTTGTGGCCGACCAATTGAATATTATCAGGTTTATCCGCTAAATTTTGTAATTT
>JACROI010000008.1 GCA_016214465.1 Candidatus Magasanikiibacteriota bacterium | reverse complement strand
GTATATTTCAAACACAAAAAATGACAACAAAAAATCGGGCTTACTCGCTTGTTCTGGAAACACCAGAACAGACCAGTACGCCCGATGAAAAAGTGTCCTTAACTTATCCACATAGCTGTCTTGACGAAGGGGTCCACTATAATACCACTTCAAGTGTGATATTCTCAAAATATGCTAACAAGGAACGCAGGCGACTCTTTCGAAGGCCGTCCACCGTGGTGCTTTGGTAATAATTTAAAATCATTCTTTTTCTATTGAGAATGATTTTTGTTTAGAATAAAAAAGTGGATGCGCTTGTACTGGCACATCCACAACCAACATTTTTGATGTTGGATTTAGAAAGACCTCCTTGTTCAGTGGCTTACGCCCATGTTTTGTGATTTATCCCTCCACCACAGGAAAGCCATGGCCACTGCGCCAACGATCGCAAAAGGGATCAGCCCCCACTGCCAAAGTCCCCAGCCGTAGTTCACTTTGTCTTCAAGCAGAGCCCCAAGCACTACACCGGTAAATGGACCGGCGATCAGATATTGCGCTCCGTCAAACAGACCAACAGCCGTTGCTGTGGCTTTTTTGCCGCCCAGGTCCATAGTCACAGCGCCGCCAATGATGCCATGAGCGCCATTGACAAAGAATGACAGGCAAGTTAAGGATATGGCCTCTATGTATGGACCAGAATGCATTTGGTAAAACAATCCTCCCAGGCCAAGCATCGCAGCCATGCCGATAAAGCCGATGCATATAACTGGCGCGCGACGGCTTTGGAAGATTTTGTCCGACGACATGCCGAGAACAAAACCTCCGGCAATACCCAAAAGGGCAATGCCCCAAGCCGCGAATTGCCACGCTACACCGCCATGGATCTCGCTGAAGTAAGTGCGAGCCCAAACATCAATGGTGCCGCGTCTTATCATACCAATCATGATTGATGCGACTACGATAAGCCAAGTCATCTTGTTGGCCAGCACCCGGCCCAGAACTTCAAAGAGCGACGGTTTTCCTTCATCATCTTTTTCACCGGTCTGGAAATTGCGATAGCCGACATCAGCGGGCGCGTTTTCCACGAACAAGTCAACGATACAGGCGAACACGGCCACGCCAATGGCGGGTATCCACCAAACCCAGCACAGCGGCAAAGACGAATTGGCGATGAGCGGCACTCCTGACCAGCCCAGCACCAGACCGAAGCGAATGAGGATTCCGAAGATACCGGAGAATTTGCCGCGTTCCAGATTGTGGAACCAGTTGAAGTTCACCTTGACGATGGCAATTGCGCCCATGGACTGGAAGTATCCGTTGATTCCCCAGATAATGGCCATCAGCGTCCGCACATTCGCGTGCGACAGGCCAAAAAGCAATGTTGCTTGTTCAGCCACTTGCCGTGGAAACCACCACGCCTTGCCAATTATGACAGCAGGAGTAACAACCAGTATGGTGCAAGCGCCCATCAATAGGTTCATTATGACCACGCCTACAGCGCCGATAAGGAACAATTTTTTGCCGCCAATTTTGTCGCCAAGCAACGGTCCGTTGATGAGAACCGACGCGCCGTAGAACAGCGGCAACATCGTCTCAAAAACCCCGACATCCGGCTTGTTCCACCCGAACCAGTTCATGATTTCCGGCATGACGGCCGCGTTGTTGTAGCGCGTCATGTAGAACAACGCGTACAATAGCCCGAGAAGCATCCAGTTTTGAATCCGCCGCAACCGAAACTCTTCGGTCATTACAAATACTGGCTCCATGAAAGCACCTCCTTGTTGTTTTGAGCCAAATAGACACCAAACAGAACACATTATGTTTTAGCGCGTAAGGCACAGCCGACGTAGCTCAGCTGGTAGAGCAACGGTATCGTAAACCGTGGGTCGCCGGTTCAATTCCGGCCGTCGGCTGATTATTTATGATTTATTTTAAAAATGTTTCCAAAATTTATCCGCCGGATGTGGTGGCGGTGAAAGATGTTCATTTGAAAATTGAGCCGGGCGAGATGGTTTCCATTGTGGGGCAGAGCGGGGCAGGCAAAACCACCTTGGTGAAATTGTTGATTGCCGAGGAGCGGCCGAGCAAAGGACGGATTCAAATCGGCGATTGGGACATTACTAATATAAAAGTATCGGAAATTCCTATTTTACGTAGGCAAATTGGTGTAATTTTTCAGGATTTTAAACTTCTGCCCAAAAAAACGATTTTTGAAAATGTGGCGTTTGCTTTGGAGGTGTGCGGAGCTCCGGATAGCAGAATTAAAAAAATAGTGCCGCAAATTTTGGAAATAGTTGGATTGGAGAAAAAAATGCATCGCTATCCTGATGAAATTTCCGGTGGGGAACAGCAAAGGGTAGTAATCGCGCGTTCGCTGGTGCACGCGCCGAAAATCGTGATCGCGGATGAGCCATCGGGCAATTTGGATGCCATTAACACTGATGAAATAGTTTCTATTTTTAAAAAAATCAATGAGCTTGGTACAACTGTGCTGTTAGTCACGCATAATCGTGAAATGGTCAATGCTCTGCGCCGCCGCGTAGTGACGATTGACAGAGGTTCTGTGTCCAATGACCAGGCCGAAGGTAATTTCATTCGCCAATAAAAGTTTTTGGCGCAATCTTGGGCTTTCACTCACTACGATTTTGATTTTGGTTTTGACGCTCATTTCTTTTAATGTTGTCTTATCAGTCAATGCCATGACCAAAGCGGCTTTGCAGTTGGTGGAGGGTAGGATTGATATCAGTTTGCTTTTTAAAGTTGACGCTCCGATTGCTAAAATTGATGAATTGCGTGCGGCTCTTGGTAAAATACCAAAAGTAACTTCACTTATTTTTAAATCTCGCGACGATGTGCTGACTGATTTTAAAACCAAGCACGCCAAAGACCAGGAAATTTTATCAGCTCTTTCGGAATTGCCGGAAAATCCTTTGGGCGCGATTTTGATTGTGCGCGCCGCCAGTTCGCAAGATTACGAAGTCATTTTATCAGCCATTGACATTCCGGAATATAACAGTTTGATTGAGCAAAAGACATTTGAAGACCACGCCACGATTATTAAAAAAATCGGCGCCATGACCAATCGGATGCAAAAAGGGGCGGTGGCTATTTCCGTGTTGCTTTTAATAATCGCCTTTTTGATAATTTTCAATGTGATTAAAGTGGCTATTTATACGCATCGCGAGGAAATCAGCGTGATGCGATTAGTGGGCGCGAGCAATTGGTTTATCCGCGCGCCGTTTCTGATTGAGGTGATTTTGTTTAATTTTTTAGCTGTGATTTTGAGCGCGATTCTATTGTACGGTTTCTTGCAATTTGGCGATAATTATGTTAAAAGTTTCTTTGTTGGTTCGGGTTTTTCTTTAATGGGTTATTTTAATGGCAATTTCGTCAGGATATTTGTTGGTGAATTTTTGGCCTTGTCGGTGTTGGGTGTTATGTCAGGCAGTTTGGCAATGAGGAAATATTTGAAGGTGTAAATTTCGGGGTCGTCTAATGGTAGGACTACAGGCTTTGAACCTGTGTATCTTGGTTCGAATCCAAGCCCCGAAGCCAAATTTGGTTAAATTTTATTCATAATTCTAAACATATGAACGGTTTCGTCTCAAACATTGAAAAATCTACTTTGGAAAACAGCAATTTTCGTAAAGTGCTGTATTCTTCAAAACACAGCCAATTGGTGTTGATGTCTTTGGCGCCTAACGAAGAAATTGGCATGGAAGTACATCCTGGCAATGATCAATTTTTTCGTTTTGAAAAAGGACAAGGTAAATGTATTATTGATGGTCATGAATATGATGTGAGTGATGGCGTGGCGGTGGTAGTGCCGGCTGGCGCGCAACATAATGTTATTAATACATCCGGCGCGGAAGAATTGAAACTTTACACAATTTATTCTCCGGCGCATCACCAAGATGGTATTGTTCGAGCTACCAAAGCCGAAGCTGTGGCCAATGAAGCAGAATTTGACGGCGTTACTACCGAATAAATATGTCTTTAATGCTTCGGAAAGGCCTTTATTTGAAGCGTCTGCTCCGGGCAAGGTATGAATTTACTCTTTGGCATGCGTTATTGATCTACGCGTTTGTTCGTGTATCCTCTTTTTTAACTTGGAATAATGAGTTTGCCAATCAACTTATTGCCGCCATTCTTGTGGCGGCTTTTGGTTATATTTGCGTGAAAAAAATGTCGCTTGCTTGGCTGATTTTGGTCGCGGAATTTTTTCTCAATGGCGCCGGACATTTTTTTGAATTATTCGGTTTGCTTACGCGAACTTGGTTTTTGGGAATTTTCGGAATAATCTGGTTGGCGCAAAAAATTAAACAAGATAAATTTAATCCACGACTTCAGCGAAATATCCGTGTCAGCATGATGCTGGTCGGATTTTTTCTGATAATTTCAATTATAAATGGACTGATAAATCAACACGCGGGGATATTGGTGGCGCAAGACGCAATTCTTTATCTTTTTTTTCTTTTGTTATTTCCAGCGTTGGAATTTTTGAAATTTCCTGATGTAACGCTTGATAAAATTGCGAAGGGATATATTTTGGGGTCAACTGTTTTTTCTGCTGTGACTTTTTTTATTTATTCCAACGGGATCGGTTTTTTGCCAGATGTTTATTATCATTGGTTTCGCAACATTGCCGCCGGTAAAATCACTGACCTTGGAAGTAATTTTTTTCGGATTGTCTTGCCGGAACATTTGCTCTTGGTTCCGGCGATTCTTATTATCGCCGCGTATTTAATGAAAGATTTGAAAAGTAAAGCCCTTTGGTTTTATATTTTTTGCGCCTTATTTGTGATAATGTTGAATTTTTCAAGAATATATTTTGTAGGGCTGGCTGTTGGTTTTATAATTTTGACGTTTAAACAAAATTTGAAGCGCTGGTTTATGGTCTCCGCAATAGTGGTAGTGTCAATTTTTATCATGTTTATTTCTACTCATTTTATTGCCAGCCGCGGGCAATCAATTGGTTTGGAATTGTTGGGTCTGCGAATCGGGGGTGTTACAGCGCCTACTGATGAATTAAGCGGGGCCATTCGTCTGGCTCTCTTGCCGGATATTTGGCGCACAATTAAACTGAATCCATGGCTTGGTTCAGGTTTGGGAACAACTGTGTCGTTTATTCATCCTGTGACGAAAGTTTTGGAAACCAGAACTCAATTTGATTGGGGGTATTTGGAAATGCTGGCGGAATTGGGTATTTTAGGAGCATCCGCGTATGCCATTTTTTTGTTGATTATTTTATATTCATTGGCTCGTCATGCCTATCAAGCCAAAGGCCAGGCCAACGCGCCTAATCCTTTATTAAGTGGGCTTTTGGCTGGTGGAGCGGCTTTGTTTGTCATAAATTTGACCACTCCGGCGCTGTTTCAGGGCTTTGGCGTGCTTTATTTTGTGTTTATTTTATGGCTGGTTTTGAATGAGAAAAAAGTGGTATAATGAGCGGGTGAGCAATATGATAATTAAAAACAGGCAAGAACTTATTGGTTTAGCTCAAAATCAGGCTGAGAAAAAATTGCGCCGTGATCTGCTGGCAATTCTTGAATATGCGCTCTCCATGAGCGATCCGTTTGTTTTGGTTGAAAAATTTTTATCACAAATTGATTGTAAAAAATACAAAAAGATTTTTGTAGTCGGAGCCGGGAAGGGGACTTACCGCATGGCAATGGCCGCGGAAAAATTTTTAGGCGCGAAATTAACCGGCGGATGTATCAGCGTGCCGGCAGTTATCAAAAATGGGTATTTAAAAAAAATAAAAGTTAATTTGGCCGGGCATCCTTTGCCAAATTCAGGCAGTGTTATTGGCGCGCAAAAGATTTTAGAAATAATAAAAGGCGCCGGCAGTGGCGATTTGGTACTTGGCTTGTTCTCTGGCGGGGCGTCTGCTCTAATGTGCTCGCCTGTGGATAAAGTATCTCTTGCGGATAAAATTAAGGTCACGGAACTGCTTTTGCGCTCCGGAGCCACTATTGATGAAATGAACGCGGTTAGGAAGCATTTATCGCAAATTAAGGGTGGTTGGCTGGGTCAAGCCGCCGGTAATGCCAAATTTACAGTGTTTTATCTGTCAGATGTAGTGGGTGATGACTTATCCACAGTGGCATCTGGTCCTACGGTTGCGGATATTTCCACATTTGGCGACGCTATCAATGTTTTATCAAAATATTCTTTACTAAATAAAATTTCCTCGGCCGTGAAAAAATATTTGGAAAATGGACAGAATGGCCTGCGTCAGGAAACACCAAAAAAAATATTCGCGAATGTGAAAAATATTATTATTGGTAGTCACAAAACACTTGCCAAAGCCGCTTTTGAAAAAGCCAAACAATTGAAATATCAGCCGATAATCATTACAGGTGAAATGAAAGGGGAGACGGAAAAAATCGGCGTAGAATTTTTAGCCCGCGCGGCATCAGGCAAAAAAAAGATTTTCATCGCGGCTGGAGAAACAACATTCAAAGTGAGAACAAAAAATCCCGGTGGCCGCAATCAGCAAATGTGTTTGTCTGTTTTGTCCAAATTAAAACAAAAGCAAGTATTTGTTGCGTTTGATAGTGATGGAGTTGATGGCGTCGCGCCGGAACAGGTTGGCGGCGTGATAATTGGCACTGGAGCTTTAAAAAATGCTCAAAAATTGAAAATAGACATTATCAAAACTCTTAAGACCAATGATTCTTATAACTTTTTCAAAAAAGTCGGCGGACTTATTAAAACCGGCTATGTTGGCACTAATTTAGGTGATATTGTGTTGTTCAGTAAGTAATTCAGCCAATAAATTTTCCAATTGACTCAAGATACTCACTTGGTTCAATTTTGTTTTAATTATTTTATTATGCGGAATGCCTTTAAAGTAAAAAACCAAATGTTTCCGCAATAAAATAAGGCCATAATCGCCATATTGCTTCACTTGCAAGGCCGCGTGCTGCAAGATTATTTTAATTGTTTCTTCCAATGTCGGCGTAGTATCAGAAAATATCCAAGGATTGCCTAATGCTCCGCGAGCGATTAAAACTCCGTCGGCGTTAGTCGCGGTCAAGCATTTATTCACATCTTCGCGAGTAAAAATTCCGCCATTGGCCAATACCGGAATTTTCAATAATTTTTTTGTTTGCGCGATTATTTTCCAATTGGCTTCGCCGGCGTAACCCTGTTTTTTAGTGCGGCCGTGAATTGAAATCAAATCCGCCCCTGCTTTTTCAATAATCGGCGCGAAAGACAAAATTTCATCTTTTTTTTCCCAACCCAAGCGCGTTTTTACCGACACCGGTATCTTCACGGCTTTTTTTACTTCTTTCACAATCGTTGCTGCCAAAGCAGCGTCTTTCATCAACGCAGCGCCATGAAAATTTTTTACTACTTTTTGCATCGGACAGCCCATGTTGATATCAATTCCATCAGGCGCGGAAATTTTGCAGATTATTTTCGTTGCTTCAGCCATTATTTTTGGATCATTGCCAAAAATTTGTTGAATCACCGGCCGCTCTTTTTTATTGATAGCGAGCATTTTAAATGTCTTGGCATTTCCGTGCGCAATCGCGTCAGCTGAAACCATTTCGCGAAAAATTACCTGCGCGCCAAATTTTTTGCACATTAAACCAAATGGCTCGTCAGTATAGTCGGCCATTGGCGCTAAGGCGATAATTGGCTTTTTAAGTTTCTTCCAATTGAGCATAAGTAGCGTTGACAAACTGGCTGTGGATAACTTTAAGTAAAAGTGATAAAATGTAGCTGAAAGGCCTCAATTCAGAGGCGTAAATAAATACTATGTCTTTTCCACACACCGAAGATGAAAATTTAAACGAGGAAGAAAAAAGCGATTTGTTAATTGATGAGGAAAGTGAAGTTGCGGCGCCATTTGAAGATGCGGATGATGATGAAGAAGACAATTTTTAGCCCGCCTTTAAACTTTTAATATCTTCTTCATATTGGTCGGCGCGTTTAATTACCGAATCGCCATAAAATTTGTATTTTGCGTTAGTTGAACCGGAAAAATAAATCATAGCGGCTTTCCATTCGCCCGCTTCAGTTTGTGAAGTGGCGCCATTGGTTGCTAAAAGCAATGCCGAGGCGACAAAAGCGTCGCGTATATCCCAAGGATTGGCCGAGTTTTGGCCGGTAACAGCCATAACTCTTTTTTTATACCCTTGCCAAGTGGAAGGAATAAATTGCGCAGGACCCATGGCTCCGCCCCAGCCGATTTGTTTGCCTTTGGCGTCTTTCATCGGGCACGACAATGGCTGACCTTCTGGATTAATGCCAAGTTCAGCTGTGATATCTAAAAACGGCTGTTGATCCCTTTCCGGCTTCATGATTTTTTTCCAATGTTTTTCCGGCGGGTCTGTCTGGCGATTGCAAGTGCCAACATTTTTCCCAAGATTTGATTCTTGTGTAATAACTGACAGCAACAAGGCCGGCCTTATTTTCACATATTGAGTCACCCATTCCGCGACTTTCACAGCCTCGCCAAAAGTAATGGCCTTGATGGCGGCCATTTCATATAAACGGTTGCGTACCTCCGCGGCTTTTTTCTTTTGATCCGCTACTATTTTTTGAAATTCCGATTCTTTGCCTAAAGTTGTTTGCAACAAAGATTCTTTTTCTTTTTGCGTTTGTACAATTTCCCCATCTTGAAGTTTTTGGATTGATAATAAATTAGTTAAATCAATTTTAGTGTCTTGCAGTTGATTAATTTTTTCCGATACTTTTTTCACTATTCCTTTTTCTTGAATCATCTTTTTACTTAATTGATCATTGAGCGACAGATATTGTTCCAAATTGGCGAAAAAATCCGTCAAACTGGCGGAATAAAAAAGAATTTTAATGGAAGACATTAAATCGGTTTGTTGAATTTGGCGCAAAATTTGAGATATTTCAGTTTGTGTTACTTTTAGTTCTTTTTGCGCTTTGGTTAAGTCATTTTCGGTTTTGTCAATCTGGTTTTCCGTGCCTTTGATTTTAATTTTTGTGGCTTCCACGGCTTTGAGAAGCAATGTTCTTTTATTTTTTAATTCATTGATTTTATTGGTCAAAGTTTTTTTCTGCGTTTTTGTGGAGGCCAATTCTTTTTCAAAAGAGGCGATTTCCTGCTCCAACGCCCAGAGCTGCTGTTCTAAAATTGATTTTTCTTCAGCTAAAACAACCGCCGGCTTAAAAGTAAGCGCGGCAGTAGGCAAAATAAGAGTGAATAATAATAAAATAAAGATGATTTTGCTCCTCATATCATCTTTATTTTAGCGGATTTTAAGTTTTTTGGCAATTTAACAGCTAAAATACTCCTTCAATTTTCCACAAAACGCTTGGGATAAAGCTGGCGCTGCCAAAGCTGTCGGCGGTGATAATGAACAAGTTGCCAGAATCATCAACTGTAATGCCTTGTAAATCGCGATAAAGAGGTCTAAAACGCAATCGTTGGAGTACGCGACCTTGAAGGTTGAAAATGACAATTTCGCGCCGACCGTTGTCCGAAACAACCACCTCGCCATTTGGTCCGACAACAATATCTTCCGGATAACGCAAACCATCATTTTTATCGGCAAAAACTTCCAAGGGTTGACCATGTGTGTATTGAAAAATTATGCCGGTGGTATCATCGGTAATCAAAAATTTTTTCAAAGCGGGATGCCAAACAATGCCTTCCGGAGCTTTGAATAAAGGATGATTTGGTTTTTCAACTGTGACACTGCCATCTTTTTTGATTTGAGAAATTGAACCATCACTTTCATCAACCACAGTGATTGTTCCTTTTTCATCAACAGCGAGAGCTTCCGGATGCTTTGGAAAATTTTTTTTCATTGGCGCAATATTCCAACTGCAAATTGATTTTTTATCGCAGGAATAAATGAAAATCTTGCCTTGTGAGCTGTCAGAAACATAAATTGCTTTGTCATTGGCGAAAATACTATCAACATCGCGCAAAAGTCCGTCGGGATCAGGCAAGCGCGAAAAAATGCCTTCGCGATAAGTGAAAACACCCGGGCCGGTAAAAGAGCCGCGACGTTTTGGCTCTGATTCATTAGCAACAACAACTCCCCAATGAGGATTAAAATCCAGATCATCAGTGTGAAACAACCCTTGGGCCAAATTGGCAATTTTTATGATACGTTCGCCGCCAAACAAAGGCGTGTCGGTTTTAAGCCGCCAAGTATATATTGAAGAAACAAAAATGCCGGTGACTATTAACCCCACGACTGTTACAATTATTTTTTTATTTAATGGCGCCTTTTCTTCAATAAACAAACTATCTTTCGCTAGTATTAAATACGCGCCAAAAGCAAAAATAATCGCGGCTGTGGCTTCCAAAATTTCTTCCCAGCCGTTTAAAAATGTTTTTGGTTGCCAAATAATAAACCAGACATCGGAAAATTCATAGCCGCGCAGAGCTAACGCGTCGGTGAATTGTTTCAACCGATCAAAAATTATTCCGTCAATCGAATCAAAAACAGTGGCTAGAATAAAAAGAAAAATGCCGAAAAAATATAATTGAAAAAAAATGCGCAGGCGCGTGGTGCTTGGCAAACGACGAAGTGTCTGGAAAATAAAAATTAAAACAGCGAGGCCTATTAAACCATAACCGGCGGTTATCAAATCAGTTGTAAAATCCGGTAATTTAAACAAGGTTTGCAATCGTCCGCCGATAAATTCGTGGATTAAAAATAATTCATCAGCTCCGGCGAAAAATAATCCGGCGCCCAAGAGCCAAAACGCCATTTTTTGTTTAAATTCAAGAAGTTGTTTTTGAGTTGCCCAAAACAAAATAAAGCCGGCAACAAACAAAGCCCCGCCGGTAGGGTAGCGAATCCAGGAATATTCTTCAGTCAAAGAGTATTTTTGGTCAAAGACAAAGACAAAAAAAGTGATAAAAAGCGCTCCAAACAATGTTATTAGCGCGTAACGCCACCAGAGCAGGCGGCGGCGCCATAAAATAATGGAAGCAGCGGTAATGGCAATCAGAAAAAAACCAAGACCGATGTAGGCGCGCATTAAAACCTCGTAAGACAGCGCTCGTCCGGCCAGATTTTCAATTTTAGGAATAAAAGAGGGGATTGTCCAAGCCGCCAAAAAAGACGCGCCGACGAGCGTCAGCATGAAAAGAAAAATTTTTTTGAGAAATGGAATAAGTATATTAAAACTCCGGGACTTGGATTCGAACCAAGATAACATGCTCCAGAGGCATGTGTCCTACCATTAGACGATCCCGGAATAAACACTATCAAACCACCTGTCCGCCAAAGGCCTCGGCTAAATCATTCACCAATGCGTCTGTTGACTGAGCGACTGGCTCGGTGGCGATTTGAACAATCATAGGCGCTTTATCATCGCCCAAAATAACTTCAATAAAGGCGGTTTCTCCTAACACTTCTGTCATTGCTTTTTCAGCCAAAGAACGCATTTTCGGTTCGCTTAATTTATCTTGATGAAAAGCGTATTTAACGCAAATTTGCACGACGCGTCCGCGCACTCCAACTGGCTCGCTCATTCGTAAAATTAAAGGTAAAGAATGGTTGTATTCCTGTACTTTTTTCAAGAAATGTTCCCATGTTTTCATGATTTTATCAAATGAGAGAGGAGACAAGGTATTGGTTGGAGTTGTTGGGGCGGAAGCGGAAACATTTTTTTCAATTTGACTGATTCTCGGAAAAGATTCCTCGCCTTTACGCTTCGCGTTCGGCTCGGAATGACATATGGACGGACTGGTCGTTTCACTGGCTGGATTCCAGTTTTCGCTGGAATGGCATAAGACAGTGTTAGTTGATTCGTTAGTCGCAGTTTCCGGTATCAGCATCACCAACGCCATCTCCAACGGCAATTGCGGCACATGAGAAGCGCGCAGATGTCGTTTTTGCTCCAGAAATGTTTCAATGATTTTCATTAATTGCGAAACGGAAAAATCTTTGGCAAATTTCATTGTTTCTTTTAATAATTTTCCATCAACTACGAAACTTAATTTTCCCAATTCATTGCTTAATTTGGTCAATAAAATCAAACGGCTTAACTCAATAATATCCTCGGTTAATTTAATTAAGTCCACACCCTCTTCAACCAAATTATTAAGAAAAATCAATGATTCTTTAAGATTTTTTTGCGTAATAAATTCCAAGATTTTGGCCACCGCTGAAAAATCAGAGCGGGGGAGCACCAATCCAGCTTCTTTTTCCGTAATTTCTTTAACACCCATTGAAAAAATTTGTCCCAATAGTCCTTCCGCGTCGCGCAGGCCGCCTTCACTGCGATAAGCAATCTGTTCCAACACTTTTTTGTCAATTTTTATTTTCTCCTCGTCGGCAATGGTTTGCAATCTTTTGACAATATCCTCTATATTAACTTTTTTAAAATCAAACCGTTGACATCTGGAAATTATTGTTTCCGGCAATTTATGCAATTCGGTAGTGGCTAAAACAAAAATTACATAAGCCGGCGGTTCTTCCAGGGTTTTTAAAAGCGCATTAAAAGCGCCAATGGAAAGCATGTGCACCTCGTCAATGATAAAAACTTTGAATTTGCTTTTGGTGGGCAAAAATCGCGCGGAATCAATTATATTTTCCCGAACATTGTCAACGCCGGTGTGCGAAGCCGCGTCAATTTCCAATACATCAATAGAATGTCCTTCAGTTATTTCACGGCAAGAATCACACTCGCCGCATGGTTCGCTGGTATCCGGCGCGCGTTTAACGCAGTTGACGGCCTTGGCCACTAAACGAGCCAAAGTGGTTTTGCCAATGCCGCGAGAACCGGAAAATAAAAAAGCATGGGCCAAGCGACCCGTTTCAATTTCTCTTTGCAAAGTGAGTTTGATGTGGTTTTGCCCAACCACCTCGCTCCACAATTTTGGACGATATTTACGATATAAGGTACTCATGTTTAAAGTGTGGGTTCGCTGGCTGGCGCGGTTGTTGTTTTAATTATTTCACCCAGTTTGGTGCGCTCCAATATCTCCGCGTTCACCAAAGCCCGATCGCGCCCGTATTTCAAACGGGACAATTCTTTAATCGGCTCCACAATCTCCGGATTGCCTTTTGAGGGATAAATAGTCGCGATAGTGAATGGTCTGGACGGCGCGTTCTTTATCAATAGTCGCACATAAGCGTGAAATTTGTCAATATTCATAACATCATACTCATTCAAAGCAGGAGCAAACTGCTTGGCCAGCACTTCGGCGTCATCCACGCCAACTCTGAAAGAAATTATCGTGCCCACATTGCCAAACACCGCGTCTTTAATTTTACTATTGCCTTGCTTTCCCTCAATTCCGCCACCGGTTAGTAGTTGCCCGATATATTGATGCGCCATTGTCAAATCTAATTTATACTTGCGCGCTTCAGCCAAAATTGTGGAAATGGAATCGGTGATGAAATTTTGAAACTCATCAATGTATAAAAAGAAATCATTGCGTTTTTCTTCCGGCATGTCAGCCCGCGACAAAGCGGCCATTTGCAGTTTTGACACGATAATCAAACCAAGCAGATTGGAATTAACCTCGCCGACTTTGCCTTTGGCCAAATTTACCAGCAGAATCTTTTTGTTGTCCATTACTTCGCGGACATTAAATCCTGATTTTGGCTGGCCGATGATATTGCGAATCATTTCATTTTCCACAAAACGGCCGACTTTGGAAATCAAATATCCCAGCATTTCCGATTTATGAAAATCCGATGTTTTGGCCATTTCTTTTTCCCAAAACGCCCGCACCATCGGGTCAGTCACATTTTTCAATTTGTATTTTTGAAACTCGGCGTCAGTGAAAATGCGCGGAATATCAGCCAAAGTTCCGGGATATTCCTTGTCAGCCATTAAAGTTAACATTGCATTGCGCATGTTGTGTTCAAACATTGGCCCGATCATCGCCGGATCAGTCACCAATTTGTAAAAAATAGCGATCATTTCCTGAATGGCAAAATCCATTTGTTCCGGCGTTTCGGCTTCCAGCATATTTAGCCCGACAGGCCTTTCAATGTCCGACGGGTCAAAAATTATCACATCATCAACCCGTTCTTTGGGAATATGCGGCAAAACATCTTCAATTAAAGTGCCATGCGGGTCAATCACGCAAACGCCCTCGTTATTTTGAATGTCCTGAATAATCATGTTGGACAATAATACGGATTTGCCAACGCCTGTTGAACCGATAATATAAACGTGGCGACGGCGGTCTTCAGGCAAAACATATACCGGCTTTTCTTGGCCGCGATAAACAGTGTTGCCAATCAATAGTCCGTGGTCAGGCATATTCATTGGCGGCGGTGATTTGCGAGCTTGCAACCACAATATATTTGGCGTTTTGGCTGACGGAAGAGGGAAGTGCCAAATAGAGGCCAATTCCTCGGTGCTTAAAACCATTTTTTTCCAAGAACGAAAATTGCGGTAAATAAAATCGCTAATAAACATCTTTTTAAAAAAAATAACCTGTTCGCGCAAGCCATTGCCGCTTTCATGAGCTGTGAATTGAGCGAAAGAGCCGACCAAATCGCGCAAAATTTGACTGGCGCGGATAGAATCGTCAGCCGACGCGATTAAATTTAAATTAATTTCAAAATTGGCTTTGGAAATTTTTTCCTCCATTGACTTGATGATTTCTTCTTCGCGCTGATAAATGCGCATTGGCGGATTTTTGGACTGGGCTTTTTCCGATTCTTCAATTTGTTTACTTTTGGTTGAAGAAGTAAAGGCCTTGATAACATCACCCAGTACTTTAAAAGGGAACATCACCGTTGTAGAAATGATGTGTCCGACGCTGATATCGCCCAAGGCCTTGTCCAATTTATCGCCTTTGTGCATTTTTTGAGCAATTGAAAGCACTTTTGACTGCCAGCCATGTTTCACCGGCCGAATAAACATTTGAATGGCCGCGCCTTCATTAATTTTCAATTTGCTCAAATTATTCAACAATCCCTCGGTCGGGTCGCCGTCCAGTTTTTTGTAAGTTTTCAATGGCAATAAAACGCTTTTGGCTGGCTTGAGATAAGTGCCGATGATTGCGCCATGCGGCTGGAAGATATTGTAATCGGTTGTTTCTTCAATTTCGGAATTGGGAAACTCGGCGTGGATTTGCTGTTCCACATATTCACCCAATTTTTCCGGCGCCACGACAAAAAATTTAATCAACCCTTTATCAAAAATAATTTCCATGGAAATGTGCCGATGCGAGCCAACCCAGAATTTTTTAAATTGATAAAATGGATAAGTCCAGTCCTTGGTGCGCCTGATGCCGGTAAACGCCGCATAGAGCGTTTCCATTACGGCAATCACTTCTTTAATGTCTTTTTTCTGGTCGGTTGATTCTTTTTTCTTGGCTTCTTCTTCCGCTTCTTTCGGTAAAATCACTAAAAATACTTTTCGTTTAAAAGCGTATCTTTTGCGCGCCAAGCGATGCAACCACAAACGGAGTGCGAACAATAACAAAATTACTCCAATAATTATTAAAATTATCAGCGCGTAAGGCAACCAAGCGCCTGATTCAACTGCTGTTTGCGCTGATTGAGCGATTTGGCCGCTGACAGTATTTGCTTTTTCCAAACCACCGGATAAATCCGGAAGATAAATTCCTTCCTCCATAGGGTCTATTCCTCTTTATGTTTTTTGGCAAAAAAAATGATTTTATCGGTTTTGATTTTTGTTTCTTGCTCCAAGAAAAAATGATTGACACGCGGAATCATTTTTAACCAATTGCGAATCATGTCAACTATTTTTTGCACTTTTATTTTCGCTGTTTCAACCATTTGCCAAACAAGGCCTGAAACCCGCTCGCCTTCCAGTTTGAATTTTATTTTTAATTCCGGAGTTAATTCTTTATAGGCGTCTTCCAAACCGGCGGAAAGAATGTTTTCCACTTCCACCAAATGCGGATCTTTTGTAGGGCGGTGGATACTTGTTGGAGCCGTTGAAACAACAGCCTGTCTTAGTTGCGTTGTTTCAGTTGTTTGCCGCGCTTCTGTCTCCACCGGCCCGCTCAATTCCGATTCTTTGTGCGCGTCAATTTCTACAACCGGTTTAGGCGCTTCACGCAAAAAATCAGCCGAAGACGGCTTTTCTTCTTCTTGTCGCTCTTTTTTAATTAATGGCATGTTCCAATTATATCATTTCCAATCTATCCACACAATGTTATCCACATGATTTGTCAAAGTATGATATAATATGTAGGTCTGTCGTCAAATGCTCTTTCGTAGCGAAATTTCAAAATTTTGAGCGAAAATTATGAAGAGCGAGGAGCCCTATACATAGTATAAGGCGACGAAGCTCTGAATAATTTGCAGCCAAAATTTTAAATTGCAGCCGAAAATGGCATTTGACGACAGGCCATATATGGCTAAAATGAATACATTGAAAGAGATCAAAACCGCTAATTGGTCTTGGGTTCATATCAATCACCCAACCGAATTGGAAGCCAAGCAATTGGCGCGCAGTTTTAATTTTCATGAATTGGATTTAAAAGATGTTTTGCCGCCGATTCAAAGACCAAAACTCGTGGATCGCGAACAATATCTTTTCATGATTTTATTATACCCAATTTATGACCGAACCACACGCAAGATTCATCCGGTGGAGATTGATTTTTTTATTGGCAAAGATTTTTTAGTCACCGGATCTTCGGAACTTTTCAGTCCTGTGGCTGATTTTTTCAATAAGCATAAAAAGGACACGGCAATTAAAACCGTCAACAATTTTGTCTCGCCAATTGAATTATTATATGAAATTTTAAAACGACTGGAATATTATTGTCTTCCAATGTCTATTCATATCAGTAATGATATTGATTACATTGAAAACGCTGTTTTTTCCAAAACCGATAAGGCGGAAACAATTAATGAGGTTTTACGCATCAAAACCAATATCGTTAATTTTAGAAAAACCATGAACCGACACACTCGAGTGATTCAGCATTTGTCCGGCAAGGTTGGCAAATTTTTTCCCGATATTTCGCACGACATTTTAAAAGGAATTGTTGAAGACACCGAAGATTTATGGATGATGCTGGAAAATTATCAAGACACGATTGAGGCGATTCAAGACAGCCAATTGGCTCTTTTAAATTATCGCAGCAATAAAATAATGGAAATTTTTACAATTTTTACCACTATCATTTTCGCTTCGGAATTGATTATCAGTTTGGCTTTGTTAGCTTTTGATTCTTCATTTTCAATTTTAATTGACCCGCTCAAATTCATTTCTTTTTCCAGCATTTGGTTGGTTGTAATTCTTTGGATGTTGGTATTTTTTAGAAAAAGACGGTGGATGTAAAAAATTATTTTTTTAAATTAAAATCCGCTTTAAAAGGCGGATTTTTGTTGACAAAATTCTTTTTTTAAGTTAATATGAAAATGTCTTTAAGAATGACATCGGAGTGCCAATGGAGGCATTCGTAGTGGGGAGCCCACGATGTCAATCTTAGGAGCCTGTCAGCGCTCTGCGCGTGACAGGGCTTGTTACGAGCCAACCGGTGGTGAACAAACACAGGATGGTGAGAGTTCCAACAAAACCACTCGTGGCTACGAACAAGCGGCTGAAAGCTTGCGGAGCGGAAATTTGCAGTAAGAGGCGGGATGCGTGTTCCAGTCCTTGACCTGCAGAAATTCGCTCCGCGAGCAAAAGCCCAACAACACGAACCATTCACGGTCTAACCCCGTGTTCCTCCTCCTTCGGGCGGCAGTAGAATCCATCTCTCTGCCGCCCACTCTTTTTTAAAAAAAGAATTTAGCCAAAGCCAGAATGCCTTGTTTCCACGGCGCGCGATGAGAAATCCCGCTCTGGTGTTCAAAATTGTGTAAATTTTCTAAATACCATTTGTAATTTCGCAACAGCGCTTGCTGATTGGAATACTTGGGATTAAATCCAAGTATTTTTTTTGCTTTATCAATTGAAACAAAAGAATCCTTGCTTGCTGTTTCATAAACCCATTTGTAAAGAGATGAGAGTCGCAGTTTTTCTAAAATCCGCAATGTCCAAATCGCAGGGCTGGCAGGCAGGCTGATAATTTTTTTGCCAAATCCGGCCGCGTCCAAAACCGCTTGGTAGTCCTCGCGCATTGTTGTAAAATCAGCAGCGCCGATATTAAAAGTGTCATTGACTTTTATTTTTTCCAACGAAATACAAAGATAAATCGCTTCGCATAAATCCTCCACATCCAATAATTGATAGCGGTTTTTTCCATTGCCAAGCATTGGAAAGCCGTGTCCTGTCATTGCCCAATCATAAAAAAGAGCGAAAACCCCTAATCGTTCAGGCCCGATAAATGATTTTGGCCGCAAAATTGGCACACACATTCCTTTTTGGCGATATTCCACACACGCTTCTTCCGCGGCTATTTTCGCCCGGCCGTAAGGCCCCACGCCGTCCAGATTGTCCGTTTCCAAAAGTGGATGATGATCAGGAATGCCATACACGGCAGTGGAGGAAATATGAATAAATCTTTCCACTTTAAAATCCAAAGCCGAAGCCAAAAGCAGTTTGGTGCCGAGCACATCAGTGGAGAAAATTTCTTCCGGTGTATATAAAGGCAGGGCCGCGGCGGCGTGAACGACAATATCAATGCCAGCCATGCACTTATCAACAGTGATTTTGTCGCGAATATCACCTTTGACCGTAATCACCGCGTTTTTTTCCGGATAATCAAAATCAGCAATATCCAAGGAAGTAATTTTGTGCCCTTTAGCCAGCAAATATCTGATTAAATTAATTCCCAAAAATCCGCCTCCGCCAGTAATGAGAAAGTTCATATCGTTTTTTTGTTACTATCAACTTTTTAAAATTTTTTGGCCTTGCGGTGTATCTTCAACAGAATATCCCGATTCTTCAATTTTTTTTCTTAATTCATCAGATCTTTGCCAATTTTTTTCTTGCCGCGCTTTGACTCGTTCAGCCAATAATTTATTGACGGCGACTGGAATTTTTTCTTTTTTCCCAAGATATTTAATAAAATCCAATCCCAAAATTTTATCAAATTTTAACAAAGTCGCGGCTTTGGCCGAGGTTGGATAGTCGCTTTTTACTAAATTCCACAACACCGCCAGCGCTTCGGGAGTATTTAAATCATTATTAATCGCGTCAATAAATTTTTGCTCAAATTCAGCGCAGCCGATTTTTGGTTTATCCCACGCGCGTATTATTTCATATAGATTATTAAGCGCATTTCGCGCTCCTTGTAATGATTCCAAAGTAAAATTCAGTTTAGAGCGATAATGCGCGGTAAGCAGAAGATAGCGAAACGCCAATGGATTAAAATCGCGTGTTTCCAAATCCTGCAAAGTAAAAAAATTATTCAGCGACTTGGCCATTTTTTGATTTTCAACCAATAAATGCTCGCCGTGGATCCAAAATCTGACAAATTGTTTGCCAAAGGCCGCTTCTGATTGCGCGATTTCGTTTTCATGGTGTGGAAAGATCAAATCCACTCCGCCTGCGTGAATATCAATTGGCTGTCCCAATTCTTTTACACTGATAGCGGAACATTCCAAATGCCAGCCGGGCCGGCCTTTGCCCAATGGTGTTTTCCAAAATACTTTGCCATCTTTTGGCGTCCATTTTTTCCATAAAACAAAATCAGCCGGATTGTCTTTGTCATAATTATCAGCTTCCACGCGGGCGCCAATTTTCAATTCCTGATTTGATAATCGCGCTAAACTGCCGTAATTTGGAAATTTGGCAAGACAAAAATATATTGAGCCGTTTTTTTCATACGCCATGCCTTTTTTAAGTAAATTTTGCACCAAAGTCATCATTTGTTTAATATAACGAGTGGCCGGAGCAAATTTAGCTGGTGGCAAAATGTTTAATTTCCGAATGTCTTTCTTAAAAGCGTGCGTGTAAAACGCGGTAAAGGCCTTTAATGTTTGTTTGGCCGCTTGGCTCGCTTTGATGGTTTTGTCGTCAACATCAGTTAAGTTCATTATATGCTTGACGCGAAAACCATTGGCTGACAGAGCGCGTTTTAAAATATCTTCAAATACAAAAGAGCGAAGATTGCCAATATGCGCGTAATTATACACAGTCGGCCCGCAGGTATACATCCCAACCGCATTTTTTTTCAGCGGCTGGAATTTTTCAATTTTGTGAGAAAGAGTGTTGTAAAGATTTAACATAATACCTCAATTATGCCAGAAAAGTAGTAGATTGGCAACAACTAAAAAAATACAACCCCTTACATAGATTAACGAATTATGGTAGTGTCAATGCCAGAAGAAATCCGCGGTGGGTTTCTCAAATCGTACCTTTACAAAGGAGGATAACAGATGAAAGAGCGTGGCACTATTGTCGTGGTGTCGGGTCCTTCCGGCGTCGGCAAGGACACAATCACAAACATTATCACGTTTCAATCCAGTTTTACCAAGTTCCCGACCTGCACGACCAGAACGCCGCGCCTCGAAGAAATCAACGGAGTTCACTACCATTTCGTGGACGAAGAAACATTCACGAATCTCTGGCGTCGCGGCGATCTATTCGACCACGTGGTCATTACCGGTCATCATTATGGCTTGCCAATCGAAAGGCTTGGCAGATCTTTGGATGGCGGACAAGACATCATTGTTCACCTTGTAACCGATAGCGCGTTCTTGCTCAAGTGGCAAGTACCCCAAATTTTAGACACTGTTTCTCATTGTGGATGAATAAATAAATTGATATTTGAATGCCGTATTGTGAACGGCGTTTTTTTGTAATTGTATGTTTTTAAATATCATCGGCGGCATTTTCAGAGCCGAGTGGATGCGCCGTTGATTGTAATAGGCAATCTGTTGATGAACAGCTTCAATGAGTTCGCCGATGTGATTAAATCGGGCTGGATTGCCTAACTCTAATTTGAATTGTGAATAAAATGATTCTTGGTGTCCGTTCTGCCAGGAGGACGACTTGCGGCTATGCAATGAAATAGTCTGGTTGTTGGCGAATAATGATTCATAAGCTCCGGCCACATATTCGCTGCCTTGATCCGAGTGGAAGTATTTAGGCGTCGTTTTCGTCAGTCGCAGGGCATTGCTGAACGCGTCCATAATGAGGCTGGTGGTGTGGTGGTTGGCGACATGCCAGCCGACAATCTCTCTGGTGTAAATATCAATCACGGTCGCTACATACCAGAATCGATCCCTGAACCACAGATAAGTGAAATCTCCGGCCCACACCACATTCTGGCAAATGGGACAGATTGCTTTTAAGATATTTTCCACTCTTGTCTCCGGCCGGTTGTTGTCTTCCGGCTTGGTTGGCCGCCAGCCGCGGCGGATTTTGGGTTTTAAATGATTTTGGCGCATTACGCGAATAATCAGTTTTTTGTTTTTTCCCAGAGCCAGAGCCACTCGGCGGTGGCCATAGGCCGGATGCTCCTCCATGACGGCAACAATATATTCACGCGTTCTTCATATTTTTTTCCGTTCGCTTCTTTTCCAGAGCGAATAGGCCGATGATTTCTTTTAATTCTTGGTTTTCTCGTTTTAAACGAGCCACCTCTAAACTACTGGTGCCGGTATTATCCGCCTGAGCCCGCAGCCAGAGATAGACTGTTTTAGAGCTCAAATTTCGTTGAGCGCAAATGTCGGATACTTTGGCGCCATTTTTAATGGCGGCAAGTATTTCATCCTTGAACGATTGATCGTGGCGTGTGTACATATATTTTTATACTGCCCGAGATGAGACAGTGTGTCTAGTATACAGGGTACGGACCAATCTTCAGTGTCAGTGCTTCTGCCACTTATCCAAAAATGGGAACACAAGTACAACTATGTCCGACCACATCAATCATTAAATTATCTAACCCCCATGGCTTACTTTAATAACTATCAAAAAGGTCGAATTCCAACCAAAGATTTTATCCTTTTACAGACCTAGCCACCTGGCGGATATGTGTGTGAACCTGGACAGTGGTTGGATTTTTTTAGTTGTTGCCTACCCTGATGATATGGTATAATGTATTTAACTGGATTCCCGCTTCCGCGGGAATGACATAAAAATATGTGGCCATTTTCAAAACCTAAAAATTTTTTAGCCGTTGATATCGGCACCCACGGCATTAAATTGGTGGAACTGCAAAAACGCGGCAAGCGCGCGCATCTTTTCACTTACGCTTATACTGACAAGGAATTGTCGCAAGACCAAGCCGACGGTCATTTTTTAAATGCGGAAGCGGTGATTGAATTATTATCAAAGATGGTGCAAAAATCCAAGGCCGTAAGCAGACAGGCCGTGGCCAGTTTGCCGGCCTCGGCTGTTTTCAGCTCTATTGTCAATATTCCTTTGATTTCCAAAAAAGAAGAGAAAGACGCTTTTATTAAAAGAGAAGCTGAAAAACTTGTGACAATGCCTCTTGCCGAAACTGTTTTGGACTGGAAAATCGTGGCTTGGGACAATGGCAAAGAAAAAAATGAAATGGCATTGCTTACAGTCGCGCCAAAAAAATTAATAGCTTCCTATTCGGAAATTTTCAAATCAGCCGGATTGAATTTGTTGAGTTTGGATACTGAAGCCAACGCGCTTATCAGCGCGTTAATCGGCAAAGACCCATCGCCAACGCTTTTGATTGATATGGGCGCTACTCAAACGGATTTCTTTTTGGTGGAAAAGGGGGTACCGTTGTTTTTTCACAGCATTCAGCTGGGCGGGCGAGGATTTACCGACATTATTAAAAACACTTTGGGCGTTTCGTATGAAGAAGCTGAACAAATTAAGCGCGATTTGCCAAATCAGGGTTTGACAGGCAAAGCTCTGTCTGGTTTCTCCGCTATTTTTGAGCCAATTTTATCATCACTTGTGGAAACCATAAAATACAGTTTTGAAATTTATGGCAAACAAAAAGAAAATTCCGCAGCTAGGCCGGAAAAAATTATTTTAACTGGCGGCTCGGCATTGATTCCATTTATAGACGCAAAGTTAATAGACGTTCTTAATTTGAAAGTGTATATCGGCGATCCTTGGGCGCGCATTATTTATGACCAAGCGCTCAAGCCGACATTGGATCAAATCGGCCCCCGTTTTAGCATTCCCGTTGGCCTGGCCTTGAAAAAAATTGAAGAATAATTCAGAAATGTGGTATAATATCTAAACTATGGCAAAAGAAGTGAAGACAAAAATTTTAATTGTTGAGGATGATGAGTTTTTGGCTAACATTTATCAAACGAAATTTGAGATAGAGGGTTTTAAAGTGTTTGTGGCCGGAGATGGCGAACAGGGTCTGAAATTGGCCGGAACCAAAGCGCCGGAAATCATTCTTTTAGATGTTCTTTTACCTAAATTAGACGGTTTCGCGGTTTTGGAGCAACTTAAAAAAGATTCGACTACGAAAGATATTCCGGTGATTTTATTAACTAATTTGGGGCAAAAAGAAGATGTGCAAAAAGGTTTAAAAATGGGGGCGGTTGATTATCTGATTAAGGCGCATTTCAAACCGTCCGAAACTGTGGATAAAGTCAAAAAAGTGCTATCGTGCGCAAAATGACTTATCCACACCTTTGATTATGATAATCCAATATAGGATTTTGATTTGGAAAGGGGGTGAATTGACATGAAGAAAGGTTTCACATTAATTGAGTTATTGGTGGTAATTGCCATTATCGCTTTATTGTCAACTTTGGCGGTGGTGGCTTTGGGTAGCGCCCGTGAAAAAGCCAGAGATGCCAAACGGTTATCTGATGTTAAACAGATGCAAACAGCGTTAGAGCTTTATTACACTGACAAAAGCGATTATCCAGATGGTACATCATTAGTATTAGGTGGAAGCTCGGCAGGATGTTTGGGCGGCGGCGGTTTTGCGGCATCCGGCTGCACAGCCACTGAATATATGGGTCAAGTTCCAGCCAACCCAACCCCAAACGGAGCTGATTATGTATACACCAAAGGCACAGCTACTTATTCAATCACCTTCTCTTTGGAGGGAACTAGCGGCGGTTTATCTTCCGGTTCACACACAGCTTCGCCATCAGGAATGAAGTAATTTTTCTTTCCAAATTTGGAAAAACCAAAAATCCTCCTTTCAAAAGGTGGATTTTTGGTGTACAATTTACGCAGGCTCGGCAGATGAATTTTTTTCGCGAGGATAAACTCGCCTGGCCTTTCAGGCCACCGACCTCGGCATCCCCCAACCTTAGCCATAGCGGGATGCCTCGGTCTGGCTCAAACATATCCTCACGTCAAAAAATTATCTGCCTGCGCCTGCTTTACAACTATGATAATACTAATTTTTTTTCTCGGCCTCTGCATCGGCAGTTTTTTAAATGTGCTGATCTGCCGTTTGCCAGGGGGCCAGTCGGCTCGCGGCCGATCCAAATGTCCACGTTGTCGCAAAACACTGTGTTGGCATGAATTGATTCCTCTAGCCAGTTTTTTAATTCAAAAAGGAAAGTGCCGCGGATGCGCTAAAAAAATTTCTTGGCAATATCCAATGTTGGAATTGGCTACCGCGGCGTTGTTTGTTTTTGTCTATATACCGCAAAATTTTATGATAGATGCGCTGATGTTTGTTTCAATTAGCGCAATGATAGTTGTTTTTATGATTGATCTGCAATATGGATTTATTTTGGACGCAATAATTTGGCCGTCAGCAATCATCATCGCGATTCTGCAGGTCCTGGCGGGCGTTTCAATTTTTAATTTATTGCCAGCCGCGCTGTTAACCGGCGGATTTTTCGCTTTGCAGTGGGTTTTTTCCAAAGGCCGTTGGATCGGCGATGGAGATATTGGTTTGGGGATTTTAATGGGACTAATTTTGGGCTGGCCGAATATCTTAGTCGCTTTGTTTTTTGCATATGTCGGCGGCGCGTTGATCAGCTTGCTTTTGCTTGTTTTGCGTAAAAAAACACTCAAAAGCGCTGTTCCATTTGGCGTTTTTCTCGCTCCGGCAACTCTTGCGGCATTATTATGGGGCAAGCAATTGATTAAATGGTATTTGAGCACTCTATGACGCATTTAGAAGCCGAGGAACGCGTTGCAAAACTTAAAAAAGAGATTGAACGGCATCGTTATTTTTATCATGTTTTGGATAAACAACAAATTTCTGACGCTGCTTTGGATTCTCTAAAGCATGAACTTTTGAAATTGGAAATGGAATTTCCTGATTTAATCACAGATGATTCTCCAACTCAACGAGTTGGAGGCGAACCATTGGCTGAATTTGTCAAAGTGAGACATTCTTCGCCAATGCTTTCAATTGAAGATATTTTTAGTTTTGAGGAAACTGGGGACTGGCTTACGCGCATTCAAAAATTAATTCCTTCGGCCAAATTTAATTTTTACGCGGAAATCAAAATGGATGGGTTGGCTGTGTCTTTGATTTACAAAAAAAAAGTGTTGACAGTCGGTTCAACGCGCGGCGATGGCGAAATTGGCGAGAATATCACACAAAATTTAAAAACGATTGAGGCAGTTCCTTTAAAAATTCACTGGCCGAGTGAAAAAGAAATCAGCAGTTTTTTAAATTGGTGTAAACAAAACGGCAATAATTTTTATGAAAAAGAATTGCGCGAATTTTTGAAAAATCCCGTTGAGCTGGAAGCGCGCGGCGAGTGTTTTATGCCCAAAATGGCCTTTGCCGCGCTTAATAAAGAGCAGGAAAGAAAAAAAGAGCCGCTTTTTGCCAATCCGCGCAATGCCGGAGCCGGCGCCATCAGACAACTAGATTCAACTGTTACAGCCAGCCGTCATTTGGATTTTTTCGCTTACGCTTTGATGACTGATTTAGGCCAGACCACGCATGAACAAGCGCACGAATTGCTAAAATTATTCGGTTTTAAAGTTAATCCTTACAATAAACATTGCGTTGATTTGGACGAAATTGAAAAATTTCATAAATTCATAATGAAAGAGCGCGCCAAATTGCCATATTGGACAGACGGCGTGGTCGTGGTGATTAATGATAATAAAAATTTTGATAAACTTGGGGTGGCTGGCAAAGCACCTCGCGGCCTGATCGCGTATAAATTTCCAGCCGAGCAAGCCACAACAATGGTGGAAAAAGTGGAATGGCAGGTCGGCCGCACTGGAGCTTTGACGCCTGTGGCTACCATGAGGCCGGCCTTGATTGGCGGCACAACAGTAACTCACGCCACATTGCATAATTTGGATGAAATTGAACGATTGGGGCTTAAAATA
>JACROI010000052.1 GCA_016214465.1 Candidatus Magasanikiibacteriota bacterium | reverse complement strand
TGAGCTTTCCAGTTATTCCATTTATTGCTTATGGGCTTGACTAAAATCTGCAAACCGGTAAATTCTCCCTTGCCAATGCGGCTGAATGTTTCCAAAAGCGCGGCAATCGGGTCCTTAAAAATATCCTCCGCCGCCGTATGTTCAAAATCTTTGTAAGTGCGAATTGGGTAACTTTGCTCTTTTTCCGTTTGAACATATTCGGTGCCGAAAAGTTTATAGTCCTTATTTGGAAAATGCGACGGAAAATCCTTGGTATAATCCTCAATTTCAGTAATTTCCGCTTCCGGATATTGAGCGTAAATGGACGCTTCCACTAAATCGCGATATTTTTTAACCGTACGGATAATAAATTGAATGTAACCCTCAATGCTGACGATTTCAAAAGAAAACCATGGTTGCATATAGCCGTACAAAAATTGTTCTTCCAAATCCGGCGTTTTGTGCGCACCGGCCAAATGAGCGAAAATCTGTTCCACGGCTTTGGGCGTCTGCTCATTGCCTTTAGGAATATCCACGGCGAGCAATATCCAAGGTAATTTTCCTAAATAGGCGCCGGTGCGGGAAAGATGATAAAACGGCCAAAATGATTTAAAAATGACAAAAAATAAAATTAGCCAGCCGCCGTGGATAAAAAGATAAATATACACCTCCACCAAAGTGGCGGTATTAATGAAGTTTAAAAACCAATCAAAATAGCTCCAATCAATATACATATCAATGGCCGCGTTTGTAGGATTTGTGAATATATTTGGCTGAAATAAAATAAACTAAAACCAATGGCAAAAATGCCCACCAAGCGTGTTTGGGCCCGGTGTACCAACCCCATAAAAAAATCAGCCAAAATAACAGGCCGACTAAAATTGACGCGATAACTCTGATAATCATCGTGTAAAAATCCATTTTCACCTCTTGAGAACCCAGATATTGAAAGGCCAGCCAGGCCGCGAGCACAGCGGAAATCTGCATCCAACGCCATTCCAGTTGTGCTGAAAAATATCCGCCGAAAAACATTATCATGGCGGAAAAACAAATCAAAAGAGAAGCGCCATGGCGGTACGCCTCTACTTCATCGTAAGTGTAACCCATTAATGATTCTCCTCGCATAGAAATCATCGGGCGTTATCATTATTTTTTCCCAGCTCGGTTCCAAATCACGAGCAAAGGGCTCGCGATAAAAATTGATGAGTAAGTTCCAAAAACCACGCCGATAATCAAAGTGAGCACGAAATATTTTACCGACTCGCCGCCGAAAAAGAAAGTGGCGAGCAACACTAACAACACGGTTAAAGAAGTATTGATGGAACGCACAGCTGTTTGATTGACACTGCGATTAACCACTTGTTCAAATGTCTCGCGCGGAAATTTCAAAAGGTTCTCGCGAATGCGGTCATACACCACTATTGTATCATGAACAGAGAAGCCAAGTACAGTCAAAAGAGCTGTAACAAACAAGGTGTCAACCTCTACTCCTAGAAAATGTCCCAACACGGCGAATACACCGGTTGGAATTATCACATCATGAAACAGGGCGAGAACGGCGCAAACGCCGTATTTCCAAGAACTGATCGGCCGCGAAACCTTGCGAAAAGCAAAAGCAATATAAAGAATAATGGCGACTAGCACGAAAACAATGGCTAAAAATGATTTTGTTTTCAATTCCGCGCTGACAGTGGGACCTATCATTTCAAATCTTTTTTCCGTGACTTTATCCGCTCCACCGCCCAAGTCCTTCAAAGAAGACAAAATCTTTTGGTGGGTTGCTTCATCAACCGCTTTCATTTTAATAATCAAATCATTTTCTCCAGCCGGAATCAGAATTGGCTTATCTGAACTAATTTTTTGTTCAACTGCTTGACTATCAGGACGAGTGTCCTGAAAAGCCACTTCCAACAATGATCCGCCGGTAAAATCCAAACCCGGCTTAAGTCCCCAAATTAAAACCGCGAGCAAACCGCTAACAATCAGAACGCCGGAAAAAGTGAGAAAATATTTTTGATTCTTGACAAGATTGAAATTCGTCATAATTTTATGTTACTCTTTTTTAGCTCCCCCCAAAAACCATTGGGTGTGTTTTATCCACGGCCCAACAAAGTGAAGCAAAACGCGCGTGACTGTAATGGCCGAGAACATACTCACCAAAATACCAATAGCCAAAGTGATGGCAAAGCCCTTAACCGAACTCGTACCAAACCATATTAGAATCAAACAAGTAATCAAGCTGGACGCGTTGGAATCGCGAATTGACAGCCAGGCGCGAGCAAATCCTTCATTCAATGCCTGCGTAATGGAAAGCCCGCGACGCAATTCTTCTTTGGTGCGTTCAAATATCAAGACATTCGCGTCCACAGCCATGCCGATGGACAAAATAAAACCGGCAATGCCTGCCAAAGTCAAAGTAACAGGAATCATCTTGAAAATTGTGAGGGTGATAAAAGTATAGAGAATCAAAGCCAAAACAGCCAAGATACCGGGCAGACGATAAAATAAAATCATAAACAAAGCCACTGCGGCAAAACCAATCAAACCAGCAAACAAACTTTTGTTTAAAGAATCAGCTCCCAAACTCGCCCCGACTGTTTGCTGGCCAATCAAAGTTACAGGCACTGGCAGAGCGCCTGCGTTTAATCGTTGAGATAATTGTTTTGCTTCAGCAATAGAAAAATCGCCGGAAATCACGGCCTTGCCGTCGCGAATCGCTTCACGCACCACCGGACTGGAAATGAGCGCGCCATCTAAAAATATCGCCACTTGTTTATTGACATTGCGTTCGGTAATGGCGGCAAACAAATCCTTGCCTTCGGCATTAAATTCCAAAGCCACCGTTGGCATCCCTGAATTTGGATCAAACTGCACCGAAGATTTTTTCAATTGCTGGCCGGAAAGGCCGGAAAGTTTCCACTGGTCAGCCGGCGCGTAATCGGCTTCGCTTTTTGTTTTTAATAAAATATTGCTAGCTTCAAATTCTTTAACTTTCTTACCTTCTTTTTCAATTTCTCTTTCTCCTGTTTTTTTAATAATATGATAACCAAATTGCGATTGAACTAATTTTGTAGTCACCTGATTTATGGCCAAAGATTTGACCGCGTCTTCAAACGGTTTTACCATAATACCCTCGCCAAACCAGCCCAAAGTTCCACCATTGGCGCTTGATCCCGGATCTTCAGAATATTTTTTAGCCAAAGCGCCAAAATCCACTTTTGTTTTTAAGGCCTGTGATAAAACATCATTGGCTTTTTTCTTCGCTGATTTATTAAATGTCTCCATTTCTTTTTTTTGTTCCTCGGTCAAACCGGTAAAACCCGATTCTTCTTTAAATTCCAAAATGGGTGTTTCACCGATCATTCTGATTGCTTGATTCACATCTTTAATACCGGCTAATTCCACAATCACGCGCCAGGACTCACCGGAACGATCGGTTTGCACAACCGGCTCGGACACGCCCAAAGCATTTACTCTTCGCTCAATCACATCGCGCACGCCTTCCATGGCGTCGGATTTCTCGCTGGAAGATAAATTTTGAACATCTGCTTCGTACACCAAATGTGTGCCGCCCAACAAATCCAACCCCAAACGAAAAGGCGTATTCCATGGAAAATGCCCCAAATCAATGCCGCTCTTACTCTTTAAACCATCCGAAGCCTTATTATACGCCTGCGGAAAGGAAAATAAGGCGGTAAAAATCAGTAAAATCGCCACACCGACTGTCCCCAATTTGACGCGCTGACGCGACATTGTATTAGTCACGCGAAAATTGCGAATACCCATAGAAAAACTTGAAAATTAAAATCTAAAAACTGGCTCTATTATATAATAGAATGAAAAAATAAACAAGCGCATAGTTACTTATTAATATACACCACTTTAGCCGGCGGAAAACCATTGAAAAAAGTAGCTGAACCGGTTGTATATGCGCCAATATTTTCCGCGTAAAGCAAGTCGTCAATTTGCAGGTCTTCAGGCAATTCATCAGCTAAAGAAATAGTATCAAAAGCGTCGCAAGTGGGACCGAAAGTGGCGCAAATTTTTTTCTCACCATCTTTAAAAGAATGTAATGGATAATGCTGGTGATCAAAAACTTGTCCGGAAAAAGTATGATAAACCCCATCATCCAAATAATAGCAGGTCTTACCGTCACGAATGGATTTTCCAACAATTTTTGTAACCAGTGCGCAGGCCGTGGCCACCATAAATCTACCTGGCTCGGCAATCACTTGAACGCGATTTTTGCCAAATAAACGGCTGATTTCAGAATTTAATTTTTTAGCCAAAATTGTAAATGACTTTACATCAGGAGAGTATTTTACAGGAAAACCACCGCCAATATCCAAAACCTTGGTTCTTTGGCCATTTTTGACAAAACCGATTTCCAAGCCCCTTAATTTCGCTTCTTTGAAAATGGAGTGTGAAACATTCAATGCCTGCATGTAATTATCAAAATTATTGCACTGACTGCCGACATGAAAGCTGATGCCCTCCACTCCCAAACCCAAATTTATCGCTTCAGCCATTAAGTCCACCGCTTCGCCCGGATGAGCGCCAAATTTGGACGAAAGCTCCACCATTGAACCGGTATTGGGTACTCGCAAACGCAAAACCAACCCCACATCCGGAGCGTGCTGTTTAATTTTTTTTAATTCTTCTATATTGTCAAAAGTCACCAAGACCTTGTAACAATTCAATTTAGTTAAAACATGAGCTGGCTTAATGGTGTTGGCGTAAATGATTTTATCCCAAATAAAATCCTGTTTTTCTTTTTTAGGCAGATGTTTGATATTTTCGTGCACCAGCATAAATTCGGGTAAAGAAGCAACGTCAAAACTGGCTCCCAACTCATACATTGTTTCCACTATTTCAGGATCGGAATTTGCTTTGACCGCGAAATACGCCTGCACTTTGGGCAATTTTTCTTTAAACTCGCGGTAATTGGCTCTGATTTGTTCAAGATCAATCACAAAAACAGGCGTGCCGTGTTCTGTGGCAATTTTTTGTAAAAGTTTCTGACGCTGTTTGGTCATAGACTACGAGACAAATTTAAAATTCTCAAATTGCCACGGGTCGGGATTGGCTTGGTTCGCCGGATTTTCTTTAAAATAAACAACGCGGTTTTTCAGCGGCGTCCAATCAGAAGGAGTGGAAATAAAATCGCCCAAATACGGCTTGGCCACATCCAAAACAAAATTATGCGGCAAATCATCTGGCAGATTAAGTCCTCGGCGCGGATTTTCAATCATCCACAGCACTGCGGAAATAACTCCCAAAGCAACCTGCAGAGTGGTGGCGTTCTGTCCGGGAGCCAAACACCTCGCCTCTTCAATGGTCAAAGCGCTACCGGTCCACCAAGAATTAAATTGGTGTCCCATAATAAGCGCGCCCAAAATATCAGCCCCGCAAGTGATTTCATCTTCCATAATTCTCAATTTTGGCGGCAAAACATAATTGCGGCCGCGTAATTCGCACAAAGAAGACAGTGTTTCGTGACAGGGCATATACGCGTAATGCACTGTCGGCCGATAGATTGCTTTATCGCCATCCCAAACAGTCAAACGATCCGAAAGTCCAAAGGCCTCGCCGTGCCTAATTACCATGCCCACGATTTCTTCATTTGGAATCCACGACCGCACCAAAGTATTAATACCCATTTGAGCCAGAAAAATCTGATTTTTCGGCCCGTATGGCGGCACATGCGCCAAATCCGGCAATTTTTGTTCGTGCGTTCCCCACCCCATTTCCGCCGGAGCAGTACCTTCTTCGCGCAAGCCCTCAATACTCCAAGTGCCAACAAATTCATCAACTTCTTTCGGACGATTGGTAATCTGCGTGTCCCTTTCACTGCAATGAATCACTTTAACTCCCAATTTTTTGGCCAATTGGGCAAAATTTTTATCTTTTTGATATTGTTGAATTTCTTCTTTGTCTTGACCAACAACTTTTTGATCTGCAACTGACTTGGCCGCGATATCCAATAACCCTTGTTTTACAAAATGAGAAATCAGTCCCGGATTGGCGCCATGATCCACCACCGCAGTCGGCGCATCTTTCCAATTTTTGACCATTTCCCGAAGTTTCATTTGCCGCCAATAAAGCGATTTTTCAAACGGACTTTGAGTGAAAAGTCCGCCAACCGAATCCCAAACCTCAACAGATGTGTTCACATAAAGAACATTATGATCATGACACCAACTGATAATATCATTCGCGCCGATATTCCAAGCCAAATCAATAAGCAATCCATCATCATCCAAATGTTTTGACAAAACATGACCAAGATTTTCCTGCGTAATTCGTTCGTGAATGAAAATCAATCCTTTGTCTGTATATTTTTTCAACGCCGCTGACTTATCTTCAAAATCAATAATCGTAACATTATTGAATGGTACATCAATCTTATCCAATAAAATCGGCAAGGTGCATTGCGACACCGCGCCATAACCGATGATGAGAATTTTATGAGAGAATTGTTTTTTCATAATAATTATTGCCCGTGGCATTTTTTAAATTTTTTGCCGGACCCGCAAGGGCACTGGTCATTTCTACCAATTTTATCACCTTCCGCGGTTTTAGTAAATTCTTTTGAACGCGCTGACACGACAGATGCCGCTCCGCCTCCCTCTTTGGCCGCTCCGGACATTTGAATCCCGCTCCTCTGCATGAGCGACGGCGCTAAATCCAAAGCCGCTCCCAGTTTATAAAAACTATACACAACTTCTTTTTGAATCAAAGTCAGTAATTCACTGAACAGACGATAAGTTTCTTTTTTATACTCCACCAATGGATCGCGCTGGCCGTAGCCGCGCAAGCCAATTCCGGCGCGCAAATAATCAATCGCCACAAAATGGTCCACCCACAAAGTGTCAATGGCGCGCAGAAGAATGCCCTTTTCCATTTCAAACACCATTTCCGGATTATTGATTTTTTGTCTCATTTCATCATAG
>JACROI010000010.1 GCA_016214465.1 Candidatus Magasanikiibacteriota bacterium | reverse complement strand
TGTAAAATTGAAAATTTGGCGAGAAGGAGCAGACAAGCCGCAAGAAATTTCCATTGTGCGCGATACCATTGTGATAAAAAGTTTGACTTGGAAAACAATCAATAACGAAGGAAAAGACGACGCTAAAGGAGACATCGCCTATATGAAAATCGCGCATTTTAATGAAGACACCTCTGATTTATTTGAAAAAGCCGTGGCTGATATAGTGATTCAAGCGCCAAAGGCCTTGATTGTTGATTTGCGCAATGATCCAGGCGGATTTTTGGATACGGCCGTGAGATTGACAAGCGAATGGGTGTCCAAAGGTGTGATTGTTCGCGAAGTTTTCAACAATGGTCGCGAAGAAACCTACACCAGCAATGGAAAGCATCGTCTGACTCAGATGAAAACGATTGTTTTGGTGAACGAGGGCTCGGCCAGCGCTTCGGAAATTATGGCCGGCGCTTTGCAGGATTATGGCAAGGCGACATTGGTGGGACAGAAAACATTTGGCAAGGGCAGTGTGCAGGATTATGAACAATTGCCTGATGGTTCAGGATTGAAAATTACAGTGGCCGAGTGGCTTACGCCCAATGGCCGGCGTATTAACAAAAATGGTGTTATGCCGGATAAAGTGGTGGAAATTTCCGATGAAGTAGCCAAAGACACGACCAAAGATTTGGTAATGGAAGAGGCGTTGAAATTAATTAAGTAATATGGATTTAAAATCAAAAATTCGCGAAATTCCCGATTGGCCGAAACCTGGCGTGAATTTCAAAGACATCGCGCCGCTTTTACAAGATGCCGCGGCTTTTAAACAGGCGATTGATGAGCTGGCCGCACCATATATTGGCAAACAAGTGGATGTGGTGGTGGCGATTGACGCGCGAGGATTTTTGTTAGCCACGGCTGTGGCGTATAAATTGGACGCCGGAGTGGCTTTGGTGCGCAAAAAAGGCAAATTGCCGTGGAAAACTATCAACCGCGAATACGCGTTGGAATACGGAAGCAATATAATTGAAATGCACGAAGACGCGGTAAAGCCCGGGCAAAAAGTTTTGATGGTGGATGATGTGCTTGCCACCGGAGGCACTATGGAGGCGGCTGTTTGGATGGTGCGTCAGCTGGGCGGGGAAATCATCGGCGCGAGTTTTTTGATCGGTTTGTCATTTTTAAATGGAAAGGAAAAATTGTCCGGGGTTGAGGTGAAAGAGTTGGTGATTTATTAAAAATTTTTTTATGCTCGGAATCATTGGCGGGTCGGGGTTTTATAAACTCCTGGACCAAGTTGAAGAAAAAAATGTAAACACGCCTTTTGGCGCGCCATCGGCGCCAATAGCAGTGGGTGAGTATCAATGTAAAAAAGTGGCGTTTTTGCCGCGGCATGGACTCGCTCACGGTTTACCGCCGCATAAAATAAATTATCGCGCCAATTTGTGGGCGTTAAAACAATTGGGAGTGGACAGGGTTTTGGCTCCATGCGCGGTCGGGTCTCTTCAGCCGCACATCAAGCCCGGAGAATTTGTGATAATTGACCAATTTATTGATAGAACCTGGGGCCGGGCAGATACTTTTTGCGAGGGAGCTGCTTCAGCCGGCTTTGGAGGAAATTTCGGGCGCGTGGCGCATCCTTCGCCAGCTCATCCGTATTGTCCTGATTTGTCAAAACTCGCGGCTGATTCTTGCCGCCAGCTGGGCATTGCCGTGCACGACAAAAGCACAGTGGTGGTAATCAATGGTCCGCGTTTTTCAACCAAAGCGGAATCTCGTTGGTTTTCTTCGCATGGTTGGGAAATTATCAATATGACGCAATATCCGGAGGCAATGCTGGCGCGTGAAATGGAAATGTGTTTTTGCGGCATTGCTTTGGTAACTGATTATGATGCCGGTCTGGAAGGTCATCCGGAAGTTGCGGCTGTTGACGCCGGGTCGGTGTTGGAAGTCTTTAAACAAAATAATGAAAAGTTAGGCAAATTACTTTTTGAAATAATCGCTAAACTTCCTGAAACAAAAAATTGCCTCTGTGGAGAGGCAATGAAAAATGCTTTCGTTTAAGATAGCAGGTATACGAGCAGGCGGAGACAGATAATTTTTACAGCGAGGATATGTTTGAGCCAGGACGAGGCATTCTGCGATGGCTAAGGCCGAGGAATGCCGAGTCCGGTGGCCCGCCGAGCGTGGCAGGCGAGTTTATCCGAGCGAAAAAAATCATCTGCCGAGCCTGCAGAAGTATAAGCGTCTTACTCAAATCTTCTTTCCCAATCCTTGTCAACTTCAACTCTCAAGTCCAGGTAAACTTTGCGATTCATCATGATCTCTAATTCTTTGCGGGCTGACGCGCCCATTTCTTTGATTTTGGATGCTCCGCGTCCGATAATCATTTTTTTGTAGCGCGGGTCAAAAGTTAAAATCACGGCTTTGATGAGCAATAGATTCGTTCCATCTTCAATATCTTCCACTTCCACTGTGGCGGAATACGGCACCTCATCGCCCATGGTGTTGAAAAGTTTTTCGCGGATAATTTCCGCGATTAAAAAACGCGGTTCGGTGTTGGAAATTTGCTCCGGCGGATAAAGCGGTTCGCCCTTCGGCAGATATTTAAAAATCAAATCTTTCAATGGTTTAAGATGTTTAAATTTCAAAGCGGAAATTTCAATCATCTCGGTAAAGTCCTCTTTTAGCGCGCGATAATCCTCTAAAAAAGGCAAATTTTTTTCCGTCAGGTCTATTTTATTAATCACCAAAATTTTGTTTTTTTCCACATTGCGCAAAATTGACAACAGATGCCGCTCTTCCTGGCCAATGGAGCGGGTCGGGTCAACCATATATAAAATTAAGTCAATATCTTTAAGAGCGTGGTGGATTTTTTCCGTGAGTTTGGCTGTGAGGGGACTGCGTTTTTCAGTAAAATATCCCGGCGTGTCTATGAGGACAATCTGCCCGCGGTCATCATTAATAATGCCCTGAATCAAATGGCGCGTGGTTTGCGGTTTGATTGAGGTGATGGCGAGCTTGGTGCCCACGAGCGCGTTAAGCAGGGTTGATTTGCCAACATTGGACCGGCCGACAATCGTAACCATGCCGGATTTTTTTTGTGTTATTTCTTCCATAACTGATAATACATTATCACAATAATTGATTTTTTGCCAGTGTTTGCCTTGGTTTGGAATTATGGTATAATATCTTTATAGATTTTGCTATGAAAATCATACTCTTGCAGGATGTAAAAAAGATCGGGATGAAGGGGGAGATAAAAGAGGTGAGTGACGGACACGCGCGCAATTTTCTTTTACCGCAAAATTTGGCGATTTTTGCCACGCCAAAGGCCATTGAGAATTTTAAAAAGCAGGTGGAAGCGGCTCGCCAAACAGCGGAAAAGGATTTGCAGGCCACGCAGAATTTGGCTTCGCGTTTGGATGGTGAAGAAGTTCGGCTAAAAGCAAAGGCGTCAAAAGACGGGAAATTATTCGGTGGAATTTCCGCGGCGCAAATTGTTTCGGCATTAGATAAAAAAGGATTTATCATTTTAAAAAATCAAATTGTTATTTCCGAACCAATCAAAAGCATTGGCGAACATAGAGTGATTGTTCAATTGTCGCATGGACTGGAAGCGGAAATAACTGTATTAATTGATGGTGAGTAGAAAGGTGTTTATGAGTTGTTTTTGAGGACGTCCGGAGCGAGCTGGGGAAAAATGGTTGTAAACAAGAAAAAGATAATCCAAACAAATAAAAAGATAAAACAAGGTGACAGCGAGCGAGGATAGAGTTGACGCTCAACGTGCGGCAACGGTCCGAAAAAATAACTCATAAACACCTTTCAATTATTTATGACACGATATATTTTCATTATTGGCGGAGTGATGTCTGGCGTTGGCAAGGGCATTGCCGCGGCTTCAATCGGCAAAATTCTGCAAAGCAAGGGTTTCAGCGTCACGGCCATTAAAATTGACCCATATATCAACATTGATGCCGGCACCATGAACCCGACCGAGCACGGTGAAGTTTTTGTTACCATAGACGGCGATGAAACTGACCAGGATTTGGGAAATTATGAAAGATTTTTAGACATTAACATCACTTCAATCAATTACATGACCACCGGCCGTGTTTATCAATCAGTGATTGAACGCGAACGCAATTTGGAATATGGCGGACGATGCGTGGAGGTGGTTCCGCACGTGCCTGAAGAAGTGATTCGTCGCATTAAAAAAGCCGGACAAAATGTCAAAGCGGATTTTGTTTTAATTGAAATTGGCGGCACAGTGGGGGAGTATCAAAACATTTTATTTTTGGAAGCGGCTCGTATGATGAAATTGGCCAACCCCAAAGCTGTTTTATTCGCCTTGGTCAGTTATCTTCCAATTCCAAATAAAATTGGTGAAATGAAAACCAAGCCCACGCAATATGCCGTGCGTTCGCTCAATTCCGCCGGCATTCAGCCGGATTTTGTGATTTGCCGCGCTGACTTGCCGATTGACGAGCCGCGCAAACGCAAATTGGCTGTGTTTTG
>JACROI010000007.1 GCA_016214465.1 Candidatus Magasanikiibacteriota bacterium | reverse complement strand
GCCAAATCGCCAAACACGGTCTGCTCCTGTTTTAATACCGATTTTACGCTCTCAACCAAATTGGGAATCAAATCAAAACGGCGTTGATACTGCGTTTCCACTTGCGCCCAGGCAGTGGTTACGGTTTCATTGCCTCGCACCAGGCCGTTATACATGCTCACAAGCGCCAAGGCGATAATAATCGCGATGCCGACAATTCCGAGCACGATTTTCATGGTTTTAGACATAGACAAAAAAATAATTAAATTATTTAACTTGAATTTTAGAATATAACTGAGCGATAAAATCCTTACTTGGAATCTTCGCGCTGTCGGTAGAGTCAGCTCCATTCGTTTTCACATTATCAACGCCACCGATACTAACCATAAGCATTTTGTCACCCGGCATCTTCATAAAACCATATTTGGAAAGAGCCCACTTATTTTCGCCGCCTGAAGAATCCAAGCACACTGTAATAAAAGCTAAGTTGGCAAAACTATTGTTTCCATATACCTCATCAGTAACCGCCGCTTCAGCAACAGTGCATGATCCTTTATATTTATTTTCAATGACTTTTTTCTGCTGGTTATAAAAGGCCTTGGCAAATTCCGCGGCAGACAAAGCGGCTTCGGCTGAATCAAGTTGGCCTTCTATCAAATCAATGCGTGAGATATTGAGTTTGGGTTTTCCAACATTCAACGCGGTTTTATTAATTGGACTATTGATGTCATCAAAACTGAACACTACTCCGCTGCTACCTAATACGGAATCCAAATTAGACAACACCTCGCCTTCGGCCGGCATATATAACGCGCTCAATCCTGGCAGTTTATCCACAGATTGTTTTACCCAGCCATCCTTATCATATTTGCTAATATCAAACCCTTCATCATCGTGACATCCATACACATACGGAGGAGCAATATCTGCAAATCCAGCGGCATAGCCGGCTTTGTATCCTTCGTCATAAAGAGCTGTTCCAGCCTTGTCGCCTTTAGGGGTTTCATCATAAACCACTATAATGGCGCTCTTGGCTGTTTTGCCCAAATCTCCGCCTTTCCAATATCCTTCTTCCCAGGTCTTGCCCTTGCTACCGACAACTGTTCTAGTTTCATCTAAACAGGCAATGTTCTTTTTCCACGCAGTTTGTATTTTAAAACGATAAGTCCCATTACCTGTCGGATTTTGGAATTTATCCTCACCGGTTATGCCAGTCAACACCATACCTTCCGGAGCAGGAAACGGACCTTTGTAATTTGCGCCACTGGCAACATTGGTGCCAGTGCCTGATTGTGGCCCTCCGGCGTTGCTTATATTTGATGTTTCCGCTACCGGAGTTTTAGCCGCAGCTGCTTTTTTCGCAGCCACAACAGTAATCACTCCTTTTTTGACAGAACGAATTTCTTTACTTGAAATTTTACCGTTCTTGACTACTGACAATCTCATTTTGGCTTCTACAACATATTTAACATTACCTTTTTTCTCAAAAGGGCCAGCAGTCAATTTACAAAAATTGAGATCTTCACAAGTTTGTTTTACGCCGCCAACATCAATCGTGATTGAAGGAATAGTCCCTTGTGATCCTATCTGAGAAATGGCCAGAGCCGTCACATCCACTGTCTGTTGCGTGTCAATTTTATTTGTTGATGTAAAAACAGAAAGCGCGATTGGAGCTTCACTTTTTTCTTTAAGTACAGCCGATGTCGGCACTACGGCAATCACTCCTTTTTTAACAGTGCGGGTCTCCTTACCGTTAATTTTCATCTTGGCTTCCACCGTATATTTGACATTGCCTTTTTTCTCAAACGGACCAACGGTTATGTCACAATAATATTTATTTTCACAGGTTTGTTTATTTCCGCCAAAATCAATCGCTATACTTGACACTGCCTCTCCCAAATGCGAAGACGCAAGCGCGGTTAGTGAAACCATCTGTATGGTGTTAATTTTATTAGCTGATGTAAAAACTGAAAGAGCTGGCTTGGTAGCGGCGAATACATCGGTAGCGCCAAAACTTGCCAATCCCAATCCGACTAAAAACGAAAAAATGAAAATTTTGTACTTCATAGATTGTATTAAAAAATTAAAATATAAATTTATTTTTATCCTTATTGTAATCAACCGAATTTAATGTTGTCGGCTAATTTCGACCTTTTAAAATTAAATTTTCTCTGATAAATAATTTTTCAATTCCGCGATGGCCACTCGTTCCTGTTTCATAGTATCGCGGTCGCGCACGGTAACTTTTTTATCTTCCGCTGATTCAAAATCCACAGTCACGCAATAGGGCGTGCCAATTTCATCTTGACGGCGATAACGGCGGCCAATTGAGGCCGCGTCATCATATTGAACATTCCAAAACGGGCGCAAATCTTGCGCGATTTCGCGCGCCATAGCGGCGAGCGGCTCTTTTTTAGACAATGGCAAAATTGCCACTTTTACTGGCGCCAATGAATATGGCAAACGCAAAACCATTTCTTCTTATTTAGCTGATTCAGTAGTGGTGGTGCGGCCGCCGGACACTTCCTCATAAGCGGATAAAAGAGTTGCCAAAACACTTCTTTGCAAACCAAGCGACGGCTCAATCACATGCGGAATAAATTTCTCCCCGGTAACCGCGTCAAAATAGCTCAAATCCTCGTTGCTGAATTTCTGGTGACGGCTCAAATCATAATCAGTGCGATAAGCCAAGCCATACAATTCTTTCACGCCAAATGGAAATTTGTATTCAATGTCAATTGTGCGTTTGGAATAAAACGCGCGTTCGCTGTTTGGAATTTCGTGAAACACCAAGTCGATTTCATTGCGAAAGGCCTTGCCGATTTGCGCAATGCCAAAAGGCAATTTTTTGCGCAATGTTTGCAAAACATTTTTGTAATTGACAAAAATTCCGCCGGCTGTTTCCGGACGCAAATAAGCCACGGATGCCGAGTCCTCTGCCGGGCCGACAAAGGTTTTAAACATCAAATTAAACTGCTTGGCCTCGGTCAAGGTGCCACCACATTCAGGACATTTCAAATCGCCTTTATCAGCCGGTTTTTCTTTGTCATAACCAGGCTCGCGGCTGCGCGCTTCCAATAAATGGTCTTCGCGAAATCTTTGATGACATTTTTTACACTCTACCAATGGGTCGGAAAAATTCTGTATATGTCCAGATGCCTCCCAGACACGCGGATTCATAATAATCGCCGCGTCCACCCCTACCATATCTTCGCGCTCGCGCACAAACATTTGCCACCAGGCCTTTTTAATGTTGTTGGCCAATTCCACCCCCAAAGGCCCCCAATCATAAGCAGCTGAAAATCCGCCATAAATTTCCGATGAGGGAAATATAAATCCGCGACGCTTGCAAAGGGAAATCAGTTTGTCCATTTTTGATTGTTCAGACATATTACACCGTCATTATTTCTTTTTCCTTTTCTTCCCCCATTACTTTTATTTTATCATTTATTTCTTTTACCATTTCATCCAATTTTTGCTGAAGACGAAATCTTTGGTCTTCGCCGATTAATTTTTCTTTTTCTTCCTGCACAATTTTATCGCGCACCGAATCGCGCTGTTGGCGCGTAGTAATGCGAGCGTGCTCTAATTTTTGATTAAGAACTTTAATCAAATCCTTGCGTGATTCCTCGGTCAACGATGGCATTGGCAAACGAATCAACTGGCCTTCATTTACAGGATTAACGCCAAGTTTGGCTTCCACAATCGCCATTTCCACATCTTTCAAAATACTTTTGTCCCATGGTTCCACCGCAATGGTGCGCGCGTCAGGCACGCTGATTGATGAAACGCTTTTTAACAGCATGCTCTGGCCATACACCTGCACCTGCACAGTATCCAAAATAGCGGCATTGGCCCGGCCGGTGCGCAAAGAACCAAGCTCGGTTTTCAAATGGTCAAGAATTTTTATGAATTGTGGACGAAATGTTTCTAGATTTAGCATAATTAAAAAGCATTAAATAATTGCTGACAGACTGTCCAAAAATTCGTTTTTTGTCATTGCGAGCGAAGCGAAGCAATCTCTTTCGGCTTAAAACGAGATTGCTTCGTCGCTTCGCTCCTCGCAATGACCGTGGTTGGACAGTCCAGGCAAAATGACTGTGTCATTTTGCCACTTTTAAAAACGCTGTATACATTACTTTTGGTTCAACAGGATCATTAATCAAAACGGTCGGCTGACGAGTGCTGGGTAATTTTTTAGTTGTCCATTTTACGCCGCCGTCAAATGATTTATAAAAGGTTGATGGCGTGGCGTAAAAAATTTCTTTTGGATTTTGAGGATTAACCGCCACCACTTTTATATCAGCTCCGGACGGCGGAGTCAATAATTGCAACGCGGTCCAGCTCACTCCCCCGTCTCCTGATTTTATCAAACCGTATTGCGAAGATAACAACAAACTCTCGGCCTTGGCATCCATTAAAATCAAATCGCGAAAAACAAATGCGCCGCCGTATTGTTTTAATCCCTGATTCAAATCCACCCAACTTGCTCCTGAATCACCTGTACGGAAAATTCCATAATCCTGCGTGGCCACATAAATTTTTCGCATATCCAATGGATTCATCACCATTTTCGCGATGGCATTGTCAAAATGACGAATCACCACCCAGGATTTTCCACCATCAGAACTCTTTAACAAATCGCCGGCGCTGTTGCCTAAAAATAAATTGGCGGAATTGTAAGAATCAATCACAATTTGATTCAAAGCCACATCGACCCGAGTTTCCTGATAAATTGAAACAAAATTGCGATTGCAATCAACTGATTTCAAAATCTGATTGCCCACGGCCAAATAAATCACGCATTTATTTTTCGGGTCAATGGCAATGGAGCGAATCGCGCCGGCTGTAATTTGCGTTGGCTGCTGCCAGCTCGCGCCAGCGTCATAACTGTAAAACAAGCCATTGCCGGCTGAACCGGCGTAAATCGCGTTATGGTCAGACGGATCAAACGCAAAACTGATTATATTAATGTTGCCAAAATTTTTAATCGCGCCGGCCACGGCGAGAATTTGCGTTTTTTGCGCCCAGGTGTCGGCTTTGTCTTGGCTTTTGTAAATCCCGCCGTCATTGCCGGTCGCACCGCTTTTGCCAAAACTAAAAGGCCCGATCTGGCAGCCGGCGCCAGCCAACACCAGCGCGGAGAGAATTAAACCAAAAAAAATAGTTGTCTTGCGCATATTTTTTGTCATTGCGAGCCTCGACAAATTGTCAGGGCGTGGCAATCTCGTATTTAATAAAAACTCAAAATTAAATTTTCAATAATCAATTTGGGATTGACATTCTGGCGCAAAAGCGCCGCTGAATTCTCAATTTTTTTAATCACTCCGGCGATTTGCGCTCCACTGTATCTTTTCGCTTGTTTTTTGATTTCCACTTCTTCGGAAATGTTAGCCACCAATTCACCGGCTCCTTGCCGCGAAGACAAAATATCGCGCCATAATGTTTGCCAAATTTGCAAAATATCAATCAATTTATCGCGTGCTTCCATGTGGTCGTCTTTGCTATTGAATAAATTGGCTAAACTCGCCAATCTTTCAGCCAGGCTATCTGACAATAATTTCCAAAATCTAACACGCTCGCTTTGAAAAAATTTCAACTTTTCTTGACTGGCCAATAAATCCAAGGCCCGTCCTGGCGAGCCAAAAGACAAACGGGCCATTTCCAAAGCCGCGACTCTAGTGGCTCCTTTGGCAATCAAGGCCGCGTAGATTTCTTTTGTCGGCACTTGATAAAATCGCACTACCTGACAACGGGAAATAATAGTGTCGGGCAAGGCATTTTCATCAGTTGTTAAAAGGACAATCAATGTTTTAGGACTGGGCTCTTCCAATGTTTTCAAAAGGGCATTGGCAGCTGCAATACTCATTTCCTCTGATTCAATGATTCGCGAACTTCGTGAATTTGATTAATGGAAATGTCTTTGCGCAATTTTCCGGTTTTCTCGTCATAAACCCGCTCCACAAATTTAATTTGCCAATCATGGCTTAAATCCCCTGTCATTCCCTGCTTGACAGGGAATCCAGCGGGCACGGCCTCGCCGCGCCCCAAACACCAATTAGCCAATTCCAACGCCATCTTTTTCTTGCCTACGCCGTCAGGCCCGACAAAAAGATAAGCATGCGCCAAATTACCGCTTTCAAATGAGCGGCGAAGAAAACTTAACTGGGCTGAATGGCAGATAAGCATGACATTAATTGATATAAAAAACACTTCTTTTTAATACGCCGCGAGTACTTTCAAAATTGCCATTGACAGATTGGCAAATTCCTCTTTTGATTTTTCAATATTTTCTTTCGTCCCAAGTTGATTTTCATGCACGAACGTTGGATCAAGATCAAAAATCGCCACTCCAATTTCCTGACATTTTGCCGGAATTCTCCCATAATCTTGAATAATTTGTAAAGGATTTTTCCAGCTTTCCTGAACCAGCCCGTTGCGGCAATGTTTTTCCGACAAATAGGTTCGCACTCGTTCCGGAATTTTTTCCATCCAAACGCGATGGTCGGCAATCGGCTGTTTGCCGTAGACATTATAGGCATTCACAATATATCCGATAAAAAGCGGATCACCCTGAAGCACGAGTTTTGTTTCTGTATTACCGGCCAACGCTTTAGCGGAATTTCTCCATTGAATTTTCCATTTCTCATACACAACACCCAAATTTTCAACACCTTGAACGCTAAACGCGTCCGGCAACATCGGCACTACAAAATAATCAGCTCCCAATAAAATCATCTGGTTTAAAAGCCCCAAACTTGGCGAGGTGTCAATAATAAAAATGTCTATCTGCTCGCTCAACCCCTTTTCCCGCAAAAATCTGTCAATGGCGCTGGTTTGAAAATATCCAATCGGCTGTCCGGAGGCCGCTTGGCCGTACGCGGTTGAGAGCAGACCCTCATAAACAGAAAGATTAATGTCACCTTTAAGAAGGAGAAGATTCGCGTTGACTTTAACAGGAATAAATTTTACGGCAAGATTTATATCGCCGCCACCCTCAATCACTCCACGTAAAACATCATATATAGTTTTCTCATTTTCAGAAAATAGATTTTTTAAATAATAATCCTCGCCCATTGCCAAACGGGTAAGATTGCACTGCGGGTCAAGATCAATCAGAGCTGTTTTGTAGCCAAGCTTGGCAAACGACACCGCGCAATTAAAAGCCAATGTCGTTTTACCGACTCCGCCTTTATTATTTACGAAAATGAGTTTTTTAGAGCGCGGGAATTTCATCGTTTATTAGTATACCATAAATTAGCTTAAAAGAAAAAACATTAATTGCAAATTATTCCAAATCTATATATGGTTTAACATAACATTTTTAATTATTCCTCACTATCTAACATCTCGTCCCTATTTTCTTTCCTTATCTTCTCAAACACCTCCATTGCTCTGAATAAATCCTCAACCGAAATGGTATAATTTTTGTCATCTAAAATCATATCTACAAAGTTTGGATTGTTGCTACAATCATCGTTTGTTAATTTTAGTTCGCGCTTTTGTTCCTCCGTGTTAAATTCGTCTTTTTCAGCTTCTATTATTATTTGCATATCTTTTTTTATTATTATCTTTAATTTAATCACAAATTAGAGAAATACACAAGAAAAATGGGGAAATACTCAACCAACAAACAAATCCCAAATCCCCCTCGCTGTCTTTTCCCACCTAAACTCCCGCGCCCGAGCCAATCCGCGGCTGACCAATTCCGCGCGCAGAGTCGGCGAGGAAACAATTTCCTCCATTGCGCGCGCGATATCTCCTGGCTTGTGCGGGTCAACGAGCAAGGCGGCGCCATTTGCCACCTCTGGCAAAGCAGCGCGATTGGCTGCGATAACCGGCGTCCCGACAGACATGGCTTCCAAAACCGGAATACCAAAACCCTCGTAAAAACTTGGAAAAACAAACCCGGAGGCGCCAGCCATTAAAAACGGCACATCTTCGGCATCCACCCAACCGGGTATAATAATAGTGTGCTGATAGCCGGATTTCTTAATCACCTCTTTTACTTTTTTATAACCATAACCCGGCTTGCCCAAAAGAACCAATGAATAATTTTCTAAATTGGATTTCAATAACATTTTTTCCTGAAAAATTTTATAGGCCTCAACAATCCCGACGGTGTTTTTCTTTTCTTCCAGCCGGCTGATGCTTATAAAATACGGCGGCTTGATGTTATATTTTCCCAAAATCTGTTTAATTTTTTCTTGATCATTTATCAAATAATAATTATCGCGGTCAAAACCATTGGGAACAACGATAATTTTCCACTTGCCAAACACACTCTGAATTTCTCTTTTGCTAAACTCCGACGGCGTGAACACAATGG